>NZ_CDWTNB010000042.1:0-26334 GCF_977947065.1 Frankia sp. CgJB1 | reverse complement strand
CCTAGTGGCGGATATCCGGCCGAGGCGCCGCATCCCGATGATCCGACCACGATCGGTGTTTACCAGGTCGTCGGTCGGCTGGGCGCGGGTGGGATGGGAACGGTGTTCCTCGCCCAGGACGCAGCCGAGAAGTTCGTTGCGATCAAGGTGATCAGGTCGGACCTCGCCGTCGACCCGGAGTTCCGGGCACGTTTCCGGGACGAGGTGGCGGCCGCTCGGCGGGTCGCGCCCTTCTGCACCGCCCAGGTCCTCGATGCCGATCCCGACGCGCGTCGTCCTTATCTGGTCACGGAGTACATCGACGGCGTCCGGCTTGATCAGGCCGTCACCGAGTCCGGTCCGCTGCCGCTGTCGACACTGCAGGGCGTGGCGGTCGGCGTGGCGTCTGCGCTCACCGCCATCCACCGGGCCGGCATCGTCCACCGGGATCTCAAACCGAGCAACGTCATGCTGTCGTACTCCGGCCCCCGGGTCATCGATTTCGGGATCGCCCGCGCGCTCGACATGACAAAGGGCCGCACCCAGACGGGTCTGGTCCTCGGCTCGGTCGGCTGGATGGCGCCCGAGCAGATGGAGGGCGCCGCGCTCGGCCCGGCGGTCGACGTCTTCGTCTGGGGACTGCTGATCGGTTACGCGGCCAGCGGCGGTCACCCCTACGGCCACGGCACCTACCTGGAGATGTCGGAGAAGATCCTGACGGGTCAGCCGGACCTGCGGGCCATGCCGCCTGATCTCACGCCGATCGTCCGGTCCGCGCTCGCCCGCGACCCCCGGGACCGGCCCTCCACCGAGAACCTGCTGCTCACCCTGCTCGGCGAGCGCGGCCGGGCCGGTGACGCGCGAGACGCCGCGACCGCCCTGCTCGACGGGACCTGGCCACGGGGACGCAGTGCCGCCGCGGCTGGGGCGGTTGCGGCCGACGGGGCCGACGGGGCCGGTCGACCGGATCCGACCCACGTTGCGACCCCGTATGAACAGCGGCGCTGGTGGGAGAATGAGTCCCGGCCCCTCGGCGGCGATCGTTGGTGGAACGACTCAGCCCGCGACATGCCCCCGCCGGCCGGTCCGCCCATGCCGCCACCCGCGCTGGCACCGCCACCGGCCGCCGACCGCGCCGCGGCGGATTCGTCCAGTACGACGATGAGGCCGACGGGAACGGCCACCGATCGGGTTTCGACGATTCCGGCGAGAGGGGCCATCCGCCGCCGGCACCGGACGCCCGCCCGATGCACGGCGGCCAGCCCCGGGCGGATTCTCCGCCGGCCGGTCAGCCCTACCCGGACCAGCCCTACGCGGGTCGGCCCTACGCCGGGGGCCGTGCCGCGGAGGCGGCACCGTCCCCCCAGGCGCCGGCACGGCCCCGCCCCGTGGCCCAGCCAGTGGCCCCCGTCGGTGCCCGCGGGTCCCGAGCCTGTCAGGGGGCGCGGTGCGCTCTCGCCGGAGCCACGGCCGGCCCCGGCCCCGTGGGTGGCCGAGGCACGCCCGGACCGGCGCGGACGCGCGCCGGCTCCCTACGCTGAACCGGCGCCGCGACCGCGTCCCCGGCGTCGGTTCCGGCTGCGGATCCCTTTCAAGCGCACGATTCTGTTCGTCCTTGTCGTCCTGCTGCTGCTCTACGCGGCGGACCAGATCGCCTTGATGGTCGACGAACAGCGCCAGCGGTTGTGGGACAAGGTCGTCACGTCGGTCAAGGACGACACCCGTGACCAGCTCGACAGTCTGTGGAACCGGGTGAGGGACACGTTCGGCGGCTCCTCGGGCGGGTCGTCGAACGGATGACCGGCAGGCGTAAACCCCTGCCCGGATAGGTACACCGTTATTATAGCCAGTTTCTCGAACAAGATCACGGATTTCCTGCACAGCCCGAAGACCAAGGAGATGGTCAACAAGGCCAAGGCTGCGGCCAACCGGCCGGAGAACCGAGCCAAGATCAAGCAGCTCCAGGCGAAGATCACCAGCCGCGGCCACGGTCACCACGACGCCGGTCCCGCCAGCCCGGCCGGCTCCTCGACCGCCGGTTCCTCGACCGGTGGCTACACTGACGCCACCCACGGTGGCTCCAGCCCGGCGGACCCGGGGACGCGATCCGGACACTGACCGTTCATCCCCCGCGTCGCGCCGATGGCCCCGATGGCTACCCTGGGAGGATCGCCGAAGGTGATTCGACGGAGACCCCGTACGGTGCCCGATGCCAGGGGTCCCCGCGTCGCGCCGAAGGCGCTACGCGGGGAGGGCCGTATGGATGTCGATGGCGAGATTCCGGTGGGTCAGGGCGATGGTGAGATCCGGTCCGTGCTGGACCGGGCCGCAGCCGGCGGGCGTATCTCGGCGGAGGAGGCGCTGCTCCTCTACACGAGGGCGCCGCTGCACGCGCTCGGCGGTGCGGCGGACACGGTCCGTCGGCGCCGTTTCCCCGATGGCATCGCGACGTACATCATCGACCGGAACATCAACTACACGAATGTCTGCGTGACCGCCTGCCGGTTTTGCGCCTTCTACCGCGCTCCGAAGCATGCCGAGGGCTGGGTCCGCGACGTCGAGGATATCGTCGCCAAGTGCGGGGAGGCGGTCGAGCTCGGCGCCACGCAGATCATGCTGCAGGGCGGGCACCATCCCGACTTCGGCATCGAGTGGTATGAGCGCACCTTTGCCGCCATCAAGAAGGCATATCCCCAGTTGGCATTGCACTCGCTGGGCGCCAGCGAGGTTGTGCACATCGCCCGGACGTCCGAGCTGACCTTTCCCGAGGTCATTACCCGGCTGCGGGACGCGGGCCTGGACAGCTTCGCGGGCGCGGGAGCGGAGATCCTCACCGAACGGCCCCGGCAGGCGATCGCTCCGCTGAAGGAGCCCGGTCACGCCTGGCTGTCCGTGATGGAGACCGCTCACAACCTCGGCCTGGAATCCACCGCCACCTTCATGATGGGCACGGGGGAGACGGACGCCGAGCGCATCGAACACCTGACGATGATCCGGGACGTCCAGGACCGGACCGGCGGGTTCCGTTCGTTCATCCCCTGGACCTACCAGCCGGAGAACAACCATCTCGGCGGGCGCACCCAGGCGACGACCCTGGAGTACCTCCGCCTCGTCGCGGTCGCGCGGCTGTTCTTCGACAACATCACGCATCTGCAGGGCTCCTGGCTGACCACCGGCAAGGAGGTCGGCCAGCTTACCCTGCACATGGGCGCCGACGACCTCGGCTCGGTGATGCTGGAGGAGAACGTCGTCTCCTCCGCCGGGGCGCGCCATCGCACCAACCGGGCGGAGCTGATCTCCCTGATCCGCGCGGCCGACCGCATTCCCGCGCAGCGCGACACCCGCTACCGGCACCTCGTCGTGCACCGCGACCCGGCGCAGGACCCGGTCGACGACCGGGTGGCCTCGCACTTCTCCTCCACCGCGCTGCCGCTTATCTCCGCGTAGCCGGGAGCACCATACAGTGACCGGGTGAGTGACTCCTCCGGATTCGCGGTTCCGTCCCCGACCGGGCCGAAGATCGAACTCCACGTCCATCTGGAGGGCACGGTCCGTCCCGCCACCCTGCTGGAGATGGCGCGCCGCAACTCCGAGGCGCTGCCCGCCCGCACGGTCGATGGCCTCGCGGACCTTTACCGCTTCCGCGACTTCGACCACTTCCTGAAGGCCTGGATCCTCACCACCCACGTGATGCGGATGGAGGCCGACTTCCGCCAGGTGGTCGTCGACTACGCCGCCGAGGCGGCCCGGGCGGGCGCTGTCTACCTGGAGGGCATCTTCTCGCCCTGGTTCCGGGTCCATCGGGGGGTCCGCGTCGAGGAGATCTTCCACGGTTACGCCGACGGGGCGATCGAGGCCAGGGAGCGCTACGGCGTCGAGGTGCGCCTCACCCCGGACATCGAACGGGTGCTGCCAGTCGAGGCCGCGATGGAGGTGGCGCGGTGGGCGGTGCGGTTCGCCGATCGCGGTGTCGTCGGCATCGGGCTCGGCGGACCGGAGGTCGGTCATCCCCCCGAGCCGTTCGCGCCAGCGTTCGCCCTGGCCGCCGACGGCGGGCTCGCCGCGGTCCCGCACGCGGGGGAGACAGCGGGCCCGGTGTCCGTGCGGAGCGTGCTCGACGCGCTGGGAGCTAGGCGGATCCGGCATGGGATCCGGGCCGCCGAGGACCCCGAGCTGATGCGACGGCTGGTCGATCAGGGGATCGTGCTGGACGTCTGCCCGGTGTCCAACCTGCGGACCCGGTCGGTGGCGTCCCTCGACGATCATCCTCTGGCGGCGCTGCTGCGGGCCGGGGTCGCGTGCTCGCTCGCCACCGACGATCCCGCTATGTTCGGCACCGATCTGGAGACGGAGCACGCGGTCGCGGCGGGGCTCGGTGCCCGGGCCCGCGACCTGTACACCGCCGGGGTCGCGGGCGCGCTGTGCGACGAGCCGACCCGCGCGCGGCTGCGGCGGATCGGCGAGAGCACCGATTGGGACACCGTCGAGAGGGCCGCCCGCGACGCCTCGGCGGCGGCCTCGGCGCGGTTCGGCGGCGGGGAAGGGGCATGGTGAGCAGAGCGGGACTCGACAAACGTCCGCGGGACGTCGCGTCGATGTTCGACGGGGTGGCCAACCGGTACGACCTGACCAACACCGTGCTCACCGGCGGGCTCGACCGGACCTGGCGGCGCGCCGCGGCGGACGCGCTGGACCTGCGGCCGGGCCTTCGGGTCCTCGACCTCGCCGCCGGGACGGCGACCTCGTCACGAGCCTTCGCGCTCGCCGGGACCGACGTGGTGGCCTGCGACTTCTCCCTGGGGATGCTGCGGGCCGGGCAGCGTCGGCTGGCGTCGCGGCCGTTGCCGGGGGATGCCGGGCGGATCCTGCTGACCGCCGGGGACGGGCTGCGGCTGCCGTTCCGGGACGAGACCTTCGACCGGACGACGATCTCGTTCGGTCTGCGCAACGTCGCCGACACGCTCGGCTGCCTCACCGAGCTGCGCCGGGTGACCCGTCCGGGCGGGATGTTCGTGGTGTGCGAGTTCAGCCGCCCGGTCTGGGCGCCTTGGCGGACGGTCTACGTCGAGTACCTGATGCGGGCCCTGCCAGCCGTGGCCCGCGCGGTGAGCAACAGCCCGGACTCGTACGTCTATCTCGCCGAGTCGATCCGGGCCTGGCCCGCCCAGGCGGAGCTGGCCGGCCTGCTGCGGGAAGCAGGCTGGTTCCGGGTCGGCTGGCGCAACCTCACCGGCGGCGTGGTGGCGCTGCACCGGGGTCGCGCCCCGGACTGACGGTGCTGGACCGACCATGGTGCTGGACCGGCCGGCGCCACGGTCGGCGGGGTGGGCTCAGCCGGGAACATGCGAGTCGAACCAGGTCAGCATGCGTGACCAGGCGTCCTTCGCCGACGGGCCGTGGTAGGCGGCGGCGCGGGCGTCGTTGTGGAAGCCATGCCCAGCCTGTGGGTAACGGACGATCTCGGTGGGCACAGACGCCTTCTGTGTCGCCGCCCGCAGGTCCTCCACCTCCGAAGTGGGGATGCTCGGATCCTGGTCGCCGTACAGACCGAGCCACGGTGCCTGCAGGCGGCCGGCGAGATCCAGCTGGGCGGGTTCCCCGAAGCGGCGCATGGTGATCCCGCCACCGTAGAAGGTGGTCGCGGCGCCGAACGGCCGGGCCACCGCCGCCTGGAAGGCGATGCTCCCGCCGAGGCAGAAGCCCACGACGGCGCAGCGGTCGATGGCGGTTCCCTCCTCGGCGAGGACGACCAGCGCGGCGTCGATGTCGGCGAGGAGGTCGGTGCCGTTGAGCTTATGAATGATCTTCACTGCGGAGGCGAGATCGTCGTAGTCGAAGACGGGCGAGCCCGCGCGGTGGAACAGGCCGGGGGCGATTGCCCGCCACCCCCCGCGCGCGAACCTCGAGCAGACATCGGTGATGTGCTCGGTGAGGCCGAACGCCTCGTGGAGGACGACGACGCCGCCGCGTGCGGGACCATCGGGTTCGGCGAGCGTGGCCGGGGCGGGCCCGTCGGGGGTGGGGATGACGACGGTCTCTGCGATGGTCATCGCGTTCTCTCGTTCCCAGTCCGTGCTGCTTCGGGTGATGGTGTTCGGGTGATGGTGCATCCGCGCCGTCGGGACACCGGCGGCGACCGCGGACGAGCCACCGCGTTTCGGGTGACCTGTGGAGGGATTACCCCGCACGGGCGCTGAATCCCACCCCGGGGGGCGAATATGGGCCACCGGCGGGCGGTGGAGGCCGGCTTCGTGGTTTCTCCGTTGCGCTTCGCGCTGCGGGCGAGTGCTCCGGACCGACACCAGGCGGGTGAGCTGGCCTGATCCAGGCCGATCGGGCGGGAATTGTACCTGCCGCTCATGGTGGCGATCGACCGCCGAGCTCCGGCGGCGGGCGTCCGATGCCGCGAACTATCGCTCACAGTAGCGATAGGGTGCACGAAGTCAACTCGTCCGTTCTTCGCCGCATCCTGGTTGGTGCGGTTGGCCTGCGCAAGGCCTACACTCGCCGAGAACGCTCGTGAAGAATTTCACGAGTACACAGGTGGAGGGCTCCCGGTGGAGTGCCCCCGGGACGAGTAATCTAGCAGATCCGGAGCAATTCGTGACCATGGCGAGGACAAGGGATGACGGTGCGGCCGGCCGGTCGAAGGCCGACGCCGACGTCATCGTGGTCGGCGCGGGTCCCGGTGGCTCCTCGGCCGCCTACCATCTTGCCAGCGCCGGGCTCGACGTGCTCCTGTTGGAGAAGACGACCTTCCCCCGCGAGAAGGTCTGTGGCGACGGGCTGACCCCGCGGGCCGTTCGCAGCCTCGTGGACATGGGTCTCGACACCTCGCCCGTGGCCGGATGGGCCCGTAACCGGGGGCTTCGCATCATCGGCGGCGGCGTCCGCCTGGAGCTGCCCTGGCCGGAGCTGGCGAGCTGGCCCGACTACGGCCTGGTCCGTCCGCGGCTTGACTTCGACGACCTGCTGGCCCGCCACGCGGTGAAGGTCGGTGCCCGGCTGCACGAGGGGACCGCCGTGACCGGTCCGCTGCTCGACGAGCGCACCGGACGGGTCGTCGGCGTGCACGCCAGGACCGGCACCGACCGAACATCTGTGACGTTCCGGGCGCCATTGGTCGTCGCGGCGGACGGTAACAGCGCCCGCATCGCGCTCGCCCTCGGTATCCGCCGCCGGGAGGACCGGCCGTTCGGGGTCGCGGTCCGCCGCTACTACCGCAGCCCCCGCACGCACGACGACTTCCTCGAGTCCCATCTGGAACTGTGGGAGGGCAGGCCGCGCGAGAGCCGGCTGCTGCCTGGCTACGGCTGGATCTTTGGGGTTGGCAACGGCACGAGCAACGTGGGCCTCGGCCTGCTGAACACCACGGACGCCTTCCAGAACACCGACTACCGGGACCTGCTGCGCCGCTGGCTCGCCGCATTGCCGCCGGAGTGGGGATACACCGAGGACAACGCCACCGGCCCGGTGCGTGGCAGCGCCCTGCCGATGGGCTTCAACCGGACCCCCCATTACCGCGACGGCGTGCTGCTGGTCGGTGACGCGGGCGGGATGGTGAATCCCTTCAACGGGGAGGGCATCGCCTACGCGCTCGAATCTGGTCGGTACGCCGCCGAGATTGCCGTGCAGGCCCTCGCCCGCCCGGATGGTCCGGCGCGGGAGCGGGCGCTCGGCCAGTACCCGGAACTCATGCGGGCCCGGTACGGGGGCTATTACACCCTGGGCCGGTTCTTCGTCCAGCTCATCGGCAATCCGACGATTATGGCGTTCGGTACCCGCTACGGGCTGCCGAGACCGGTCCTCATGCGTTTCGTTCTCAAGATCATGGCAAATCTTACCGACCCCCGGGGAGGGGATGCGATGGACCGACTGATCAACGCGATGACCCGGCTCGCTCCCGCGGCCTGACGTGTCCGAAATGGCCACTGGTTCCGCGGGCCGAGTCCGGACCGTTCGGGGTCCGTTCACCGGCGAGCCGTTTCACCCCAACGTCCGGTAACAAACTCTCGAAGGAGAGGAGTTCGGCATGCTCTCGAACTATGTGCCGATCCTCGTTCTACTCGTGATCGCGGCCCTGTTCGCAGTTGGTTCGGTCGCGGCCGGTGCGCTGATCGGCCCGCGCCGGTTCAACCGTGCGAAGATCGACGCATACGAGTGCGGGATCGAACCCTCCCCGGCCCCGGCCGGGCCGCAGCGTTTCCCGGTGAAGTACTACAACACCGCGATGCTCTTCATCGTCTTCGACATCGAGATTATCTTCCTCTTCCCCTGGGCGGTAGCGTTCGACAGCCTGGCGGTATTCGGTCTCGGCGCGATGGCGTTGTTCATGGCGACCATTTTCGTCGCGTACGCCTACGAGTGGCGGCGTGGAGGTCTGGAATGGGACTAGAGGAGAAGCTGCCGGGCGGTGTGCTTCTTGCCAGCGTCGAGAAGCTCGCCAACTGGTCACGGCGCTCGTCGCTGTGGCCGGCGACCTTCGGGTTGGCCTGCTGCGCGATCGAGATGATGTCGACGGGAGCCGGCCGCTACGACCTGTCCCGATTCGGCATGGAGGTCTTCCGGGCCAGCCCGCGCCAGGCCGATCTCATGATCGTCGCCGGCCGGGTGAGTCAGAAGATGGCGCCGGTGCTGCGGCAGATCTACGACCAGATGCCCGAGCCCAAGTGGGTGCTGTCGATGGGTGTCTGCGCCAGCAGCGGCGGCATGTTCAACAACTACGCGATCGTGCAGGGTGTGGACCATATCGTCCCGGTCGACATGTACCTCCCCGGCTGCCCACCGCGGCCGGAGATGCTCATGGACGCCATCATCAAGCTGCACGAGAAGATCCTCGCCGGCCCGATCTCCGGCCGGATTGAGCACACGAAGATCGGTTCCTCGCCGTATCCGAAACCCATCGAGGTGGCCATCGCCCGGGCCGGTCTGCCGGCGGGCGCATTCGACACCCGGACCCTCTCGGTGAACGACCGCAAGCGCTTCTCGATCCCGGCCGGGGCGCCGGCGTCGACGGGTAGCGGGGCGGTCGAACCCGCCCTGGACACCCGCCGGCCCGCTGCCCTCGCACCGCCCTCGGTGTTCGGGTGCGCCAAGCGGCTACCGGTCGACCCTAAGCCGAGTGACGAGGCCCGGGCGCACGGGCCCGGCCCGACCACCGAGAGCATCGGCGACGTCGACGACCCGGATCGGGGGATCTAGGCAGTGAGCGACGAGAGCACAGCCCCCGCCGACCTGGTACCGGGCGCCGCCGGCGTGCCCGGCGGCCCGGGTGGGCGGCGCCGGGACGCGTTCGGCGCCGGTGACAGCGGTGACACCTCCGGGTTCGGCGGGCTTGTGACGCCCGTTCCGGCCCTGAGCTCCACCGCCCGCCCGTTCGGTGACGCCGACGCCGACGCCGTCTACGACGCGCTCGAACGTGCCTTCCCCCAGCTCGGCGACGCCGTCGAACGGGTGGTGGTGGATCGCGGGGAGCTGACCGTCCACGTGCGCCGGGAGAGCCTCGCCGCCGTCGGGCAGACCCTGCGTGACGACCCTGACCTGCGGTTCGAGCTGCTGTCCTCGCTGTCTGGCGTGGACTACCCGGACGACGTCACCGGCCGTCGCCTGCACTCGGTGGTCCACCTGACCTCGATGACGCACCGTCGCCGGGTCCGGGTCGAGGTGTCCGTCACCGACGCCGATCCCACCGTGCCGAGCCTGACCTCGGTGTGGCCCACCGCGGACTGGCACGAGCGCGAGACCTACGACATGTTCGGCATCGTCTACACGGGTCATCCGGGCCTGACCCGAATCATGATGCCGGACGACTGGATCGGGCACCCGCAGCGCAAGGACTACCCGCTGGGGGGCATCCCCGTCGACTACAAGGGTGCCACGATCCCGCCGCCGGACGAGCGCCGGAGCTATTCGTGACCCCGCGTCCGGCCCTGGCCAGCCGGCGACACCGCCAAGGCGACATCCCACGAGGCGACATCCGAGGTTCGCTATGACGCCCAACACGTCGACTTCCGCCACCACGGACGATCTGACCACCGGGGCCCCTAACGGCACCGGGGCCCCCAACGGCGCGAACGGCGTCGGCTACCCGACCGGGACCGTCGGCGGACCCGGGGAGCATCCGGCCTACGAGGCCGGCTTCACCGAGTCGGCGAGTGGGCGGGTCTACACCGTCACCGGCAGCGACTGGGAGCAGATCCTCGGCGTCGGCGAGGAGGAGAACGAGCGGATCGTCGTCAACATGGGGCCGCAGCACCCGTCGACCCACGGGGTGCTCCGCCTGGTCCTGGAGATCGAGGGCGAGACGGTTACCGAGACCCGCATCGTCATCGGCTACCTGCACACCGGCATCGAGAAGAGCTGTGAGTACCGCACCTGGACTCAGGCGGTCACCTTCCTCACCCGGGCGGACTACCTCTCGCCGCTGTTCAACGAGGTGGCCTACTGCCTGTCGGTGGAGAAGCTGCTGGGCATCACCGAGCAGGTACCCGAGCGGGCCACGGTGATCCGGGTGATGGTGATGGAGCTCCAGCGGATCGCCTCGCACCTGGTGTGGCTCGCGACCGGCGGCATGGAGCTCGGCGCCACCACCGCCATGATCTTCGGTTTCCGGGAGCGGGAGAAGGTCCTCGACCTGCTCGAGCTCATCACCGGGCTACGGATGAACCACGCCTACATCCGGCCCGGGGGCCTCGCCCAGGATCTCCCCGACGGCGCCGAGCGGGCCATCCGGGCGTTCCTCGCCGACATGCCGAAGCGGATCAGGGAGTATCACGCGCTGCTCACCGGCCAGCCGGTCTGGAAGGCTCGGATGGTCGACGTCAACGTTCTCGACGCGGCCGGCTGCATCGCGCTGGGGACCACGGGCCCGGTGCTGCGCGCCGCGGGCCTGCCGTGGGACCTGCGCAAGACCATGCCCTACTGCGGCTACGAAACCTACGAGTTCGACGTGCCGACCGCGCTGGAGGGCGACTCCTTCGCCCGCTACCTGGTGCGGCTGGAGGAGATGGGCGAGTCGCTCAAGATCGTTGAGCAGTGCCTGGACCGGCTGCGTCCCGGCCCGGTCATGGTCGCCGACAAGAAGATCGCCTGGCCGTCCCAGCTGTCTGTCGGGTCCGACGGGACGGGTAACTCACTCGCGTACATCCGGAATATCATGGGGACCTCGATGGAGGCCCTGATCCATCACTTCAAGCTGGTGACCGAGGGGTTCCGCGTCCCGGCCGGTCAGGTCTACACCCAGATCGAGTCGCCGCGCGGCGAGCTCGGCTACCACGTGGTCAGCGACGGCGGCACGAGACCCTTCCGCGTCCATGTGCGGGATCCAAGCTTCGTCAACCTGCAGGCCGTCCCGGCGCTGACCGAGGGCGGCCAGGTGGCGGACGTGATCGTCGGGGTCGCCTCGGTCGACCCGGTGCTCGGGGGAGTTGATCGTTGATGGCGTTCTCGCCGGAGACCCAGTCGGCCGCGCAGGAGATCATCGCCAGGTACCCAGCCGGCCGATCCCGTTCGGCCCTGCTCCCGCTGCTGCACCTGGTACAGGCCGAGCAGGGGTGCGTGACCGCGCAGGGCGTCGCGTTCTGCGCGGACGTGCTGGGCATCACCCGGGCCGAGGTCGGCGCGGTCGCGACCTTCTACACGATGTACAAGCGGCATCCGGTCGGGGACTACCTCGTCTCGGTCTGCACGAATCTGTCGTGCGCGCTGCCCGGTGGCGAGGACGTCTACGAGCGGGTCTCGAAGCTCCTCGGGATCGGCCATGACGAGACGACACCGGACGGGTCGATCACCCTCGAGCACGCTGAGTGCCTCGCGGCCTGCGACTACGCACCGGTTATGACGGTGAACTACGAGTTCTACGACCAGGTCGACCCCGACTCCGCCCAGGCGATCGTCGAGGACCTGCGGGCGGGGCGGCGGCCGGCGCCGGCCCGTGGCGGTCCGCTGTGCTCGTTCGCCGAGGTCTCCCGCCAGCTTGCCGGGTTCGGCGATCCGCGGCCGGAGGGCGTCGCGGGCCCGGGGGTCGGCGAGCCGTCGGTCGTGGGTCTCCTCGTGGCCGAGGCGGCCGGCTGGAGCGCCGAGCAGGCGCCCGCGCCGCTGGTCACCCATGGTGTGGGGGCCGACGCGGCGGCGCGCCCCGCCTCACCGCCTGCCGGGCCGCCGCCCGCGGTGGTTCCGGCGCCGACGACCCCGGCCTCCTCGGAACGGAAGGGGAGCTGACAATGCCCGTCACCCCGGTCCTCACCCGGCGCTGGAACACGCCGGAGTCGTGGACGATCGAGACCTACACCCGCCTCGACGGCTACACCGCACTGCGCACCGCCCTCGCGATGGCCCCGGGTGACCTCATCAAGCTGGTGAAGGACTCCGGGCTGCGGGGGCGGGGCGGCGCCGGCTTCCCCACCGGGATGAAGTGGGGCTTCATCCCGCAGGGCGACGGCAGGCCGCACTACCTCGTCATCAACGCCGACGAGGGGGAGCCGGGCACCTGCAAGGACGCGCCGCTGATGATGGCGGACCCGCACTCGCTCATCGAGGGGATCGTCATCGCGGCCTACGCGGTGCGGGCCGGCCGGGCGTTCGTCTACCTGCGCGGCGAACTGATCCACGCGGCCCGTCGGCTGCAGGCCGCCGTGGCCGAGGCCTACCGGGCCGGTTACCTCGGCCGGGACATCCTTGGCAGCGGCTTCGACCTCGACCTCGTCGTGCACTCCGGCGCGGGCGCCTACATCTGCGGCGAGGAGACGGCACTGCTCGACTCCCTGGAGGGCCGCCGCGGCCAGCCTCGGCTGCGCCCGCCGTTCCCCGCGACGCACGGCCTGTACGCCTCCCCGACGGTGGTCAACAACGTCGAGACGATCGCGTCGGTGCCGTACATCGTGAACTACGGTGTGGACTGGTTCCGGTCGATGGGCCGGGAGCGCTCGCCGGGGCCGAAGATCTACAGCCTGTCCGGGCACGTGACCCGGCCCGGCCAGTACGAGGCCCCGATGGGCACCACCCTGCGGGAGCTGCTCGACCTGGCCGGCGGCGTGCGGGGCGGTCGCGGGCTCAAGGCGTGGACCCCGGGCGGGTCGTCCACCCCGATGCTGACCGCCGAGCACCTCGACGCGCCGCTCGACTTCGAGGGCATGCAGGAGGTCGGGTCGCTGCTCGGCACGGCCGCACTCATGATCATGGATGACACGGTCGACATGCTCAAGGTCGTCCGCCGGCTCACCCAGTTCTACGCGCACGAGTCGTGCGGCAAGTGCACTCCGTGCCGCGAGGGCACCACCTGGATGGTGCAGATCCTGTCCCGGATGGAACGGGGCCAGGGCGACGCCGAGGACGTGGACACCCTCGTCGACGCCTGCGACAACATCTTCGGCCGGGCGTTCTGCGCGCTGGCCGACGGGGCCACCTCCCCGATCGTCTCGGGGATCAAGTACTTCCGGGACGAGTTCATCCCGGTGAGTGCGGTGACCACGAAGCCGAACCCCACCCCGGGAGACGCCACGGCCGGCGACGGCTCGCCCGCGTCCGCCCCGGGTGCCTACGCGGGAGCGCACTGACCATCATGACCGTCGCCCCATCCAGGCCTCGCGCCTCAGAGCCGGCCCAGCCGGTCGCATCCGACCTCATCACCCTCACCATCGACGGGCTGTCGGTGAGCGTGCCCAAGGGCACCCTCATCATCCGCGCGGCTGAGCTGCTCGGCATCGAGATCCCGCGGTTCTGCGACCATCCGCTCCTCGACCCCGTCGGAGCCTGCCGGCAGTGCATCGTCGAGGTGGAGGGCCAGCGCAAGCCGGTCGCCTCCTGCACCACGACGGTGGCCGCCGACATGGTCGTGAAGACCCAGCTAACCTCGCCGGTCGCCCGCAAGGCCCAGGCCGGCACGCTCGAGTTCCTGCTCCTCAACCATCCGCTTGACTGCCCGATCTGCGACAAGGGCGGCGAGTGCCCGCTGCAGAACCAGTCGATGGCGAACGGCGGTGCGGTCTCCCGGTTCAAGGAGACCAAGCGGGTGTACCCGAAGCCGCTGGCGATCTCCACCGAGATCCTGCTGGACCGGGAGCGCTGCGTGCTGTGCGCCCGCTGCACCCGGTTCTCCGCCCAGATCGCCGGTGACCCGTTTATCGAGCTGTTCGAGCGAGGCGCCGCCGAGCAGGTCGCGGTGAGCGAGGGGCAGCCGTTTTCCTCCTACTTCTCCGGCAACACCGTGCAGATCTGCCCGGTGGGGGCATTGACCAGCGCCGCCTACCGTTTCCGGGCCCGGCCCTTCGACCTGGTCTCCACGCCCACGGCGTGCGAGCACTGCGCGTCGGGATGCTCCCTGCGCACCGACCACCGCCGGGGCAGGGTGACCCGTCGCCTCGCCGGCGACGACCCGGCGGTGAACGAGGAGTGGAACTGCGACAAGGGCCGGTTCGCCTTCACCTACGCGCGCGCGGCCGACCGGCTCACCACCCCGCTGATCCGCGACGACGAGACCGGGCAGCTCGTCCCGGCTTCCTGGAGCGAGGCGCTCGAGTACGCCGCGCGGGGACTGGCCGAGTGCCGGGACCGGCGCGGGGTCGGAGTGCTCACCGGCGGGCGGCTGACCCGTGAGGACGCCTACGCCTACGCGAAGTTCACCCGGGTGGCGCTGGCCAGCAACGACGTGGACTTCCGGGCCCGGCCGCACTCCGCCGAGGAGGAGCAGTTCCTCGGGTATGCCGGCACCGGCATCGGCATCGGCATCGGCGTCACCTACGCCGATCTCGAGGCCGCCCCGGCCGTGCTCCTGGTGGCCTTCGAGCCGGAGGAGGAGTCGCCCATCGTCTTCCTGCGACTACGTAAGGCCGTGGACAAGCACGGCGCGGCCGTGCACGCGCTCGCACCCCTGGCGAGCCGGGGGCTGACCAAGCTCGCCGGCACCCTCGTGCCGACGCGGCCCGGCGAGGAGGCGGCCGTCCTCGACGTGCTCGCCGCCCCCGACCGGGGCGGGCCGGAAGCACCGACCACGCAGGCCCTGCGGGCGCCGGGGGCGGTGATCCTGGTGGGCGAGCGGGCCGCGGAGTTCCCCGGGGCGCTGTCCGCGGCTGTCCGGCTGGCCGAGGCGACCGGTGCCTCGCTCGCCTGGGTTCCGCGGCGGGCCGGTGACCGCGGCGCGGTCTCGGCCGGGCTGCTTCCCTCGCTGCTGCCCGGCGGCCGCCCGGTCACCGACGCCGCCGGGCGCGCCGAGGTCGAGGAGGTCTGGGGGGGTCCGCTGCCCGGCGCGCCCGGCCGCGACACCGACGGCATCCTGGCCGCCGCCGCGGCCGGGCGGCTCGACGGGGTGATCGTGGCCGGGGTCGACGCGGAGGACCTGCCGAATCCGGCGAGTGCGCTCGTGGCGCTCGCCCGGATGCCGTTCTGCATCTCGATCGAGCTGCGCCGGTCGTCGATCGCCGAGGTCGCGGATGTGGTGCTGCCCATCGCCCCGGTGGCGGAGAAGGCCGGCTCGTTCGTCGACTGGGAGGGCCGGCTGCGACCGTTCCAGCGGGCCCTGGACACCCCGGCCCTGCCGGACGTCCGGGTGCTGCACCTGCTCGCCGCCGAGATGGGCCTCGACCTCGGCTTGCCCGACGCCGGCGCGGCCGCCCGCGAGCTGCGTGCCCTGGGCCGGGCCGGCAACGGTGTGAGCCGGGTGCCCGCCCCGTCGGAGCCGATCGCCGAGCCGCCCGTCGCGGGGGCGGGTGAGGCGGTGCTCGCGACCTGGCACCAGCTCGTCGACGACGGCGCCCTGCAGGCCGATGAGCCCTACCTGGCGGGCACCGCGCGCCCGGCGGTGGCCCGCCTGTCCGCCGCGACCGCCGCCGAGATCGGCGCCGTGGCCGGGGGGCGGGTAACCGTCACGACCCCCCGCGGCTCGATCACCCTGCCCGTCGAGGTCACGGCGATGCCCGACCGGGTGGTCTGGGTGCCGACCCACTCGCCGGGCTCGCACGTGCGCCGGGCGCTTGCCGGGCACGCCGGGGTCCTCGTCCGGGTGGGCGCCGCCGGGACGAGCACCCCCGCCGAGGACGATCCCCCTGCCGGGGACGGCACCCCCGCCGGGGACGACACTCCCGGAGGCCGCGCATGAGCGCCACCCCGCCCACGCTCGTCTGGGCCGCGGCCGCGGATCCGGACCTGCACGCGTTCGCCGACGACCCGTTCTGGCTGATCCTGCTCAAGGCCGTCGCGGTGTTCGCCTTCCTGCTGCTGATGACGCTGTTCGCGATCGTGTTCGAGCGCAAGGTCGTCGCGAAGATGCAGCAGCGGGTCGGCCCGAACCGCCACGGCCCGAGGGGCTGGCTGCAGAGCCTCGCCGACGGTGCCAAGCTGATGCTCAAGGAAGACCTCATCCCGGTACTCGCCGACAAGCCGATCTTTATCCTGGCGCCGATCGTCTCCGCGGTGCCCGCGTTCCTCGCCTTCGCGGTGATCCCCTTCGGTCCGGAGGTCTCGATCCTCGGGGAGCGGACCACGCTGCAACTGGCGGACCTGCCGGTGAGCGTGCTCTACCTGCTGGCGGCCGCCTCCCTCGGTGTCTACGGGCTCATCCTGTCGGGCTGGTCGAGCGGGTCCACCTACCCGCTGCTCGGCTCGCTGCGTTCGGCCGCGCAGATCATCTCCTACGAGGTCGCGATGGGGCTCGCGTTCGTCGCGGTGTTCATCTACGCCGGCACGCTGTCGACCTCCGGCATCGTGGCGAGCCAGTCGGGTCGCTGGTACATCGTGCTGGTGCCGTCGTTCGTCCTGTACTGCATCTCGATGGTCGGCGAGACGAATCGGACCCCCTTCGACCTCCCCGAGGCCGAGGGCGAACTGGTCGGCGGGTTCCACACCGAGTACAGCTCCATCAAGTTCGCGTTCTTCTTCCTGGCCGAGTACATCAACATGGTCACCGTCTCGGCGATCGCGACGACCTTGTTCCTCGGGGGCTGGCAGCCTCCGCCCATCCCCGGCCTGTCCGGTCTGAACTCCGGCTGGATTCCGCTGATCTGGTTCGTCCTCAAGCTGCTGGCGTTCCTGTTCTTCTTCATCTGGCTGCGCGGGACGCTGCCGCGGCTGCGGTACGACCAGTTCATGAGCTTCGGCTGGAAGGTGCTCATCCCGGTCGGTCTGGTCTGGGTGCTGGCCGTCGCGACCTTCCGCGTCTACCAGAAGCACGTGGACGACCGCACGCCCTGGCTCGTCGGGTTCGGCGTGGTCGTCGGCATCCTGCTGATCGTCGCGCTCATTGATCCCGGCGGCGCGAGGCACCAGCGGGAGCTGGAGGAGGCCGAGCAGCGCAAGTTGGCCGAGGCGCCGAGCCTCGACCGCATCCCGTGGCCGCCCCCACCGCCGGCCGGTGGACGGGGCCGTCCGGCGGTGTCCGCCGGTGCCTCGGCCAACGGGTCGTCCACTGTCATCCCCGCGGACCCCGGTCCGCGTCAGGAGCGTTGAGTCATGGGGATCCTCGACCCGTACAAGGGGTTCGGCGTCACCTTCGGGACGATGTTCAAGAAGCCGACGACCGAGCAGTACCCGGAGGAAAAAAAGGAGACCGCCTCGCGTTTCCACGGCCGTCACCAGCTCAACCGGCATCCCGACGGCCTGGAGAAGTGCGTCGGGTGCGAGCTGTGCGCCTGGGCGTGCCCGGCCGATGCGATCTATGTCGAGGGCGCGGACAACACCGAGGCTGAGCGGTACTCCCCGGGCGAGCGGTACGGCCGCGTCTACCAGATCAACTACCTGCGGTGCATCCTGTGCGGGCTGTGCATCGAGGCCTGCCCCACCCGGGCGCTGACGATGTCCAACGACTACGAGCTCGCCGACGACAGCCGACAGGATCTGATCTTCACCAAGGAACAGCTGCTCGCTCCGCTGCGCGAGGGCATGGAGGCGCCGCCGCATCCGATGCGGCTCGGCTCCAGCGAGACCGACTACTACACCCGCGACCCCGACGCCCCGCTGCCCTGGCAGATCTCGGAGCAGGAGCAGGCCGCGGAGCGGGAGGCAGCAGACGTCATCGCCCGGCGGACGGCGGGCGAGCATTCCCGGGCGGACGAGGTTCCCGCCCACGGCGCCGGTTCGGAGCGACCACGATGAACCACGAGATCCTCGCCGCCGCGGCGGGGGACATCACCAGCACCTCCACCGGTGAGGCCGCGACCTTCTGGATCCTCGCCCCGGTCGCGGTGCTGGCCGCACTCGGCATGGTGATGGTCCGCAGCGCCGTGCACTCGGCGCTGCTGCTGGTGGCCAACCTGTTCTGCGTCGCGGTGTTCTACCTGATCCAGGAGGCACCGTTCCTCGGGTTCGTGCAGATCATCGTCTACGCGGGCGCGATCATGGTGTTGTTCCTGTTCGTGCTGATGCTCGTCGGGGTTGACTCGTCCGACTCGCTGGTGGAGACCATCCGCGGTCAGCGCCTCGGCGCGATCGTCTTCGGCCTCGGCTTCGCGGGCCTGCTGGCCTTCCCGATCGGTTCGGCGATCGACGGCGGGAGCGCCACGGGCTTGTCCGAGGCGAACACCGGCGGCAACGTCCAGGCGATCGGCCGCCTGCTGTTCACCGACTACGTCTTCGTCTTTGAGGCGATCTCGGCGCTGCTTGTCGTCGCCGCGATCGGCACGATGATCCTCGGCCACCGGGAACGCGAAGGCGGCCGGATCAGCCAGCGGGAGTGGATGCGGCGGCGCTTCACCGAGGGCCGTCAGGTCACCCCGCTGCCTGGGCCGGGGGTCTTCGCCCGGCATGACTCCGCCGACACGCTCGGGCTGTTGCCGGGCGGCGGGCGCGCCTCGGGCATCGGGGGCATCCCCGAGACGCCCGGCGAGCCGGGCGGCGGCATCTCCCGGGACGCGAACGGCTCGGCGCCCATCGGCGCCGGTAAGGGGGACGGTCGATGAACCCCGCGAACTACCTGATCCTCTCCGCGCTACTGTTCACCATCGGCACGGTCGGGGTCCTCGTCCGGCGCAACGCGATCGTCGTGTTCATGTCGGTGGAGCTCATGCTCAACGCCGCGAACCTGACCATGGTCACGTTCTCCCGCATTCACGGGACCCTCGACGGGCAGATCATGGCCTTCTTCGTCATGGTCGTCGCCGCGGCCGAGGTCGTCATCGGCCTGGCCATCATCCTCAGCATCTTCCGAACCCGTCACTCGGCGTCGGTGGATGACGTGAACCTGCTGAAGTACTAGATCCCAGCCAAGCACGAGTACGAGCGCGAGCACCAGATCTTGACCAGCATTCCCACCGCGGACCGGGTCGGGTGGACTCTCCGGTCCGCTCCCGCCGCCGGAACGCGGCTGCGACCGGCCGTCGGCCACGGAAGAACGGACGACACTGCAGTGACGCATTATCGCCAATGGCATCCGCGGCGGAGTCGCGATGAACGCTGACCCGCTTCTGCTCGCCGCCGCCGAACATGGCGGCAGCAAGATCCATTATGTGGCCGCGTCGGGGGTCTTCTCGCTGACCTGGCTGCTCATCGCGCTTCCGTTGGCCGGAGCCGCGGTGCTGTTGCTCGGCGGCCGGCGGACCGACGGGTTCGGGCATCTGCTCGGCACACTGACCTCCGCCGCCAGCTTCGTGATCGGTCTGGTGCTGTTCGCCGGCCTGCTCGACTGCCCCGGTGACGAGCGGGCGCTGTCCCAGCAGCTGTACTCCTGGATTCCGGTCAACGGTTTCCAGGTGGACGTCGGTCTGCTGGTCGACCAGCTTTCGGTCGTCTTTGTGCTGCTGATCACCGGGGTCGGGACACTGATCCACATCTACTCGATCGGCTACATGGCGCACGACCCGGCCCGGCGGAAGTTCTTCGCCTACATGAACCTCTTCCTGGCGTCGATGCTGCTGCTCGTCCTGGGCGATAACTTCCTGTCGCTCTACGCCGGCTGGGAGCTGGTCGGACTGTCGTCCTTCCTGCTCATCAAGTTCTGGGAGTACAAGCCGGCCGCCGCCACCGCGGCGAACAAGGCCTTCTACATGAACCGGGTCGGGGACGTCGGGCTGGTGCTCGCGATCATGTTCATGTTCGCCACCGTCGGGTCGACGAGCTACGCCGACGTGTTCGGCTCGGCCGCCGCGGGCGTCATCGGTTACGGCACGATCACCGCGATCGCGCTGCTGCTCCTGCTCGGCGCGTGCGGCAAGTCCGGTCAGTTCCCACTGCAGGCCTGGCTGCCGGACGCCATGGAGGGCCCGACCCCGATCTCCGCGCTCATCCATGCGGCAACCATGGTCACCGCCGGGGTCTACCTCATCGTGCGGGCTGGGCCGATCTTCAACGAGACGCAGGCCGCTCGCACCGTCGTAGTGATCATCGGGGCGGTCACGATCCTGATTGGCTGCGTCATCGGCTGCGCCTACGACGATATCAAGAAGGTGCTGGCCTACTCGACGGTCAGCCAGATCGGGTACATGTTCCTCGCGGTGGGGCTGGGACCGGCCGGCTACGCGATCGGCATCATGCACCTGCTCGCCCACGGCTTCTTCAAGGCCGGCCTGTTCCTCGGATCCGGCTCGGTGATCCACGCGATGCACGACGACCAGGACATGCGCCACTACGGCGGGCTCTGGCGGTACATGCCCATCACCTGGGTGACCTTCGGTTTTGGCTACCTGGCGATCATCGGGTTCCCCGGGTTCTCCGGCTTCTTCACCAAGGACCGGATCATCGAGACCGCCTTCGACAAGGGTGGGACATCGGGATACCTGCTCGGCTCGATCGCGCTGCTGGGCGCGGGCATCACCGCCTTCTACATGTCCCGGCTGTTCCTGATGACCTTCCACGGCAGGCCGCGCTGGACGACGGAGGGCGAGCACGCCCGGCATCCGCACGAGTCCCCGGTGTCGATGACCGGGCCGATGATCGTGTTGGCCGTCGGCTCGGTCCTCGCCGGTGGCCTGTTCGTCCTCGGCCACTCGTTGCAGGACTGGCTCGAACCGGTCGCCGGGACGCACGTCGAGGGCGTCCACACCTTCTCGCCGCTCGTCCTCACCCTGCTCACACTGGTGGTCACCGTCGGCGGCTTCGCCGGCGCCTATGTGCGCTACCAGCTGCGCCCGGTCGAGGCGACGGCCCCGCCGGACTCCAAGGTCACCCTGGTCACCGTCGCCGCCCGTCACGACCTGTTCGCGAACACCTTCAACGAGACCGTCGCGATGCGGCCTGGCCAGTACCTGACCCGTTTCCTGGTCTGGCTGGACCTCGTCGGCGTCGACGGGCTCGTGCGGAGCAGCGCCGCCGCCATCGGCGGCCTGTCGGGGCGGATGCGCCGCCTCCAGACCGGCTTCGTCCGGTCCTACGCTCTGTCAATGTTGGGAGGTGCCGTCCTCGTGGTCGGCGCGCTGTTGCTGGTGAGGGCGGGCTGACATGCACACAGTCCCCTGGTTGACGATCATGTTGATCGTCCCGGTCGCGGGTGCGGTGATCGTCGCCGCTCTGCCCCGCCGGCTGTCGACCCTCGCCAAGCAGCTCACCCTCGGGCTCTCGCTGGCGGTCCTGGTGCTCGCGGTCCTTGCGACTGCTGCCTACGACCCGAACAAGGCCGGCTTCCAGTTCGGCCAGTCCTACGACTGGATCAAAACCTTCGGCATCTCCTACTCGGTGGGAGCCGACGGCATCTCGCTGGTGCTGATCCTGCTGGCCGCGCTGCTGGTGCCGGTCGTGGTCCTGGCGTCCTGGGACGAGGCAGACGCGGATGGCGGGACGACCGGCGCGACGGACCCGACCGGCGCGGCCGCCGTCGGGGCGGACGACTCCGGGCCCGGAGCCGGGACGCGGAGCAGGCGGTCGGTCCCGGCGTTCTTCGCGCTGTTGCTGGCGCTGGAGGCCGGGATGATCGGCGTGTTCGCCGCCACCGACGTCTTCCTCTTCTACGTCTTCTTCGAGGCGATGCTTATCCCGATGTACTTCCTCATCGGGAGCTACGGCCCGGTCAGGGAGCAAGCGCAGCGCTCCTACGCAGCGGTCAAGTTCCTGCTCTACAGCCTCTTCGGTGGCCTGCTGATGCTCGCCGCCGTGATCGGGCTGTACGTCGTCTCCGCCGACAACCTCGGCAGCGGAACCTTCGACTTCGCCACCCTGCGGCAGATGGACATCACCCCCGAGGTGCAGAAGCTGCTGTTCCTCGGCTTCTTCCTGGCGTTCGCCATCAAGGCCCCGCTGTTCCCGTTCCACACCTGGCTGCCCGACGCCGGCGCGCAGTCGCCCACTGGCGGCGCGGTGCTGCTGGTCGGGGTGCTGGACAAGGTGGGCATGTTCGGACTGATCCGGTACTGCATCCCGCTGTTCCCCGACGCGGCCGACTACTTCGCCCCGCTGGTGCTGGGGCTGGCGGTGACCGGCATCTTCTACGGCGCCCTGCTCGCCATCGGGCAGCGGGACATGAAACGGCTGGTCGCCTACACCTCGCTGGCCCACTTCGGCTTCATCGCGCTGGGCACCTTCGCCTTCACTTCCCAGGCGGGCAGCGGCGCGGTGCTCTACATGGTCAACCACGGCCTGTCCACCGGCCTGCTTTTCATGGTCGTGGGCTTCCTGGTGGCGCGCCGCGGCACCCGTGACGTCGGCGCTTACGGTGGTCTGGCCAGGGTGACGCCGGTGCTCGCCGGGGTGTTCCTCGTCGCCGGACTGTCGTCGTTGGCGTTGCCCGGGACGAACAGCTTCGTCAGCGAGTTCCTGGTGCTGATGGGGACGTTCACCCGGAACAAGCCGCTGGCGATCGTCGCGACCACCGGCATCGTGCTGGCCGCGATCTACATCCTGTACCTCTACCAGCGGACGATGACCGGGCCGGTGGTGCACGAGGAGAACAAGGTCCTGGTCGACCTCAGCCTGCGCGAGAAGCTCGTCGTCGCCCCGATGGTCGCGCTCATCGTCGCGCTCGGGGTCTACCCCAAGCCGCTGCTCGACATCATCACGCCGACGGTGACGGCGACCTATGCCGATATCGGCAAGTCTGACCCGGCTCCGACGCACTCGGTGACCGCGGAGTCCGGAGGCCACTCGTGAGCGCCACACCCGACCTTCTCCTGGCGCAGGAATCGAACCCGATGATCACGCTGCCGTCGATCGAATACTCCTCGCTCAGCCCGATCCTGATCGTGTTCGGGGTCGCGCTCGTCGGGGTGCTCGTCGACGCCTTCGCCACGAAGCGGGCCCGGCGGACCTTCCAGCCGATCCTGGCGGGTGCGGGCTTCGTCGCCGCGCTCGTGGCCGTGGCGGTGCTGCATGGCCGGCAGGCCATCCTCGCCTCCGGTGCGCTGGCGATCGACGCGCCGACCCTGTTCATGCAGGGCACGATCCTGGTCTTCGCCCTGCTGTCGGTGCTGCTGGTGGCCGAACGCCAGCTTGACTCGTCCGGCGGGGCGATCGTGGCCTCGGCCGCGATCACTCCAGGCTCGAAGGGATCGACGGCGCAGCAGACCTCGGCAGACGTGCAGACCGAGGCGTATCCGCTGATGGTCTTCTCGGTCACCGGGATGATGCTCTTCGTCGCATCGAACAACCTGCTGGTGATGTTCGTGGCGCTGGAGATCCTCTCGCTGCCGCTGTACCTGCTGGCCGGGCTCGCCCGGCGCCGCCGGCTGCTGTCGCAGGAAGCGGCGATGAAGTACTTCCTGCTCGGGGCGTTCTCCTCGGCCTTCTTCCTCTACGGCGTCGCGTTTGCCTACGGATTTGCCGGCAGCGTGGAGTTCGGGGCGATCGCGGACGCGGTCGGCAACGCCGGTGTGAACGACACTTACCTCTATCTGTCGTTCGCGCTGCTGGCGGTGGGTCTGTTCTTCAAGATCGGCGCCGCGCCGTTCCACTCCTGGACGCCGGACGTCTATCAGGGCTCGCCGACGCCGGTTACCGCGTTCATGGCGGCGGGGACGAAGGTCGCCGCGTTCGGCGCCCTGCTGCGGGTCTTCTACGTCGCCTTCGGGGGGCTGCGCTGGGACTGGCGACCAATCCTGTGGACGATCGCCATCCTCACCATGGTGGTCGGCGCGGTGCTTGCCCTGACCCAGCGCGACATCAAGCGCATGCTGGCCTACTCTGCGATCGCGCACGCCGGGTTCCTGCTGGTGGGCCTCGCCGGCACCAACACCGACGGCCTGCGCGGCTCGATGTTCTACCTGGTGACCTACGGCTTCACGACGATCGCCGCCTTCGCCGTGGTCTCCCTGGTCCGTACCGGCGACGGCGAGGCCGGCGACCTGTCCCAGTGGCGGGGGCTCGGCAGGACCTCGCCCCTGCTGGCCGGGACGTTCTCGTTCCTGCTGCTCGCGCTCGCGGGGATCCCGTTGACGAGCGGGTTCACCGGGAAGTTCGCGGTGTTCCAGGCCGCGATCGCCGGGGACGCCACCCCGCTGGTAGTCGTTGCACTGGTGTGCAGCGCCATCGCCGCCTTCTTCTACGTGCGGGTCATTGTGCTGATGTTCTTCTCCGAGCCGCTCGCCGAGGGTCCGGTGGTGGTGACCCGCCCGACGTTGACTTTCGCCGCGGTCGCCATCGGCACTGTGGCTACTCTTGTACTGGGAGTAGCGCCACAGCCACTCCTGGACCTCGCGACGACCGCCGCGACGTCCGGCTTCGTACGCTGACGGTGGTATGAGCGCTATCGGGCTGGACGTCGTGGGGATCAGGACCGATCCTGATCTGGAAAAGGCCGTGCGGATGGGTCTTGTCCGGGTGGAGGATCTGCTGCGCGAGTCGGTGCGCAGCGAATCCGCCTTCGTGACCGAGACCTCCCGCCATCTCGTCGACGCGGGGGGGAAACGTTTCCGTCCGATCGTCGTGCTGCTGGCGGCGCAGTTCGCCGATCCCGAGGCCGACGGGGTGGTGCCGGCGGCGGTGGCGATCGAACTCACCCATCTGTCGACGCTGTACCACGACGACGTGATGGACGAGGCGCCGCGGCGGCGGGGAGCGGCCTCCGCGAACACGCGGTGGACGAACACGGTCGCCATCCTCACCGGGGACTACCTGTTCGCCCGCGCCTCCGACATCACCGCGGACCTCGGCCCGGAGGCGACCCGCATCCTTGCCCGGACGATCGCGACCCTGTGCGAGGGGCAGATCCGGGAGACCGTGGGCCCGGCGCCCGGGCAGGACCCGGTCGAGCACTATCTGCGGGTCATCACGGACAAGACCGCCTCGCTGATCGCGACCTCGGGTCGGCTCGGTGCCATGCTGGCGGGCGCTGACCCGATCACCGTCGACACCCTCGCGACCTTCGGGGAGCTTTTCGGGGTGGCTTTCCAGTTGTCCGACGACATCATCGATGTTGCCTCGGACCCGGTGGACTCGGGCAAGACGCCCGGCACGGATCTGCGGGAGGGGATCCCGACCCTGCCGGTGCTCTACGCGCTGCAGGCCGATGACCGGGCGGCGGGACGGCTCCGGGAGCTCATCACCACCGGATTCGCCCCCGGCGACGGGAACACGGAGGACCGGGTGGGCGAGGCTCTCGATCTGCTGCGCAGCCACGTGGGCATGGCCCGGGCCCGGGCGGAACTCGTCTCCTGGTCGAGCCGGGCGCGGGAATGCCTCGCGCCGTTGCCGGACAATCCGGCGAAGACCGCCCTGGAGTCCCTCGCCGACTTCGTGGTCGACCGCACCGGCTGAGCGCGGCGCGGGACCGCCCGGTCCCGGAAACAAGGTGACCTGGCCGAATCTGGTGAGACCCGGCCAGGTCGGAGGGCGTCCTGGGTCAGTGCCCCGACGTGACCGCCGTCGTGGCGGTGGTTCCGGCCGGGTCGGCGTGGCCCTTCGTGGCACCGGCCTGCGTACCGAAGAATGTCTCGAGCAGCGGAGTGACGTCGATCGGCGTCGGATGGAACGGCAGGGAGCCACCGGCCGAAGTCGGCGTCGGGCTCGTGGAGGGGGTCGGGTCGCCCCACGGCCACGAGTCGGTCGGCGACGGCGATGTCGTGGCCGCGCCGGCGGTGCCCGTCGGACTGGGCGCGATGGTACGCAGGTCGGTGGGGCTCGTGTTGGGTGAGCTGAGCTCGTCCCGCGGCGTCAGTGGCACGATCGGGATCGGCGAGGTGCCGGGGCTCAGGTACGCCTCGCCGGTGGCGTGGGAGGAACCTGATCGCCCGGACGGACTACCCGGGTGGGCGGTCAGGCCGGACTGGCTCGTGCTCGGCGCCAGCAGCGCCTGGGGCGGAGTGGGCAAGGTGGCCTGCGGACGGTCGCGGGAGGCCTGCGTCTGCGAGGAGCCGAAGGCGGCCCCGCCTGTGTACTGGACCCGAGGCGCCTCGCCGCCGTTCGGGCCGGTCGTGGCGCCCGTCGGATCGCCGCCCAGGGCTACGCCGGCGACCAGCGCGGACAGCCCGGCGAGCGAGACGGTTCCCGCCGCGGCGAGCCGCACCCGCCCGC
>NZ_CDWTNB010000041.1:0-26626 GCF_977947065.1 Frankia sp. CgJB1 | reverse complement strand
GGCGCGCCGAGCGGGTTCTCGACGCTCGGCGGCCCGTAGTCCATCGCGACCGTCACAGCCAGGAACAGTCCCGGACCCGTCACTACCGATCGCGGTCACCCCGACGTGATCCGAACAAGAAATCAAGCAGCTGGCTCATCGCACGCACGTGCGGAAGACAAGCCTAGAGCTGCGGGATCGGGTCGCCGCCGCCCGCGCCGCCCGGGACGACGAACGATTCGCCTCCCTGGACGCCGCGGTCGGGCGACTCGTCGCCCGGTTCGGTGGACTCCCGGAGGACAAGATCGTCGGTTTGCGGGCGCTGGCGGCATCCCAGGGGATCGACGACCCCGCGTTCACGCTGCG
Organism: Frankia sp. CgJB1; assembly: GCF_977947065.1. NCBI lineage: Bacteria > Bacillati > Actinomycetota > Actinomycetes > Frankiales > Frankiaceae > Frankia > Frankia sp. CgJB1. The sequence goes on along the minus strand of NZ_CDWTNB010000041.1, from coordinate 26,281 downwards.
GATCCGGCGTCATCGGGCCCTGCCTGCCGGATCGCGGAGCTCCGCCACGGAGGCCTCGGCCGGCGCGATCCCCGCCGAGGTACTCGGCCAGGTCCGCGCAGATCTCGATGAACTGGGCCGGATCACCGGAAGCACCCCGCCCCGGAGCCTGTTCGACCTGATCGGCGTGCGGCCCGGCACCGGCCGGGCGGAGATCCGAGCGGTGCGTGATGCGGCGCTCGTCCGCAACCGGGCCCGTCGGCCGGACCGCCGGCGGGCACTGCTCGACGATCTCCTGGCCGCGGTCGGTGCGCTGCTGGTCGACGGCGAGCCGGACGCCTACCTCGATGCGCTCGCCGTGACGACGACCGAGCGGTTGCGCCCGCGGGTGGCCGCGGCCGTTCTTGTGGAGGACGTGCTGCTCCCCGTGGAGGCCGCGGCGCTGGTCGCCGAGGCGGAGGCGGACGGGCTTGACGCCGCCCGGGCGAGGGGGGTGGTCACCGCCCTCGCCCGGGAGCACAGGGTGCTCCCCTCCCCGTCCCCGTGGGCATCGCCGCCGACGACCTCCGGGCGTCCGGAGGCCGCACCGGACCGGCCGTCGGCGCCGCGCACCGCAGTCGACGAGCTTTCCGCCGCTTCGGACCTGCGGCTGGAGCACGACCGGCTACGGTGGACCTGGCCCGCGGGCTGCACGGAGATGATGCTCGCCTGGCGGGTGGACGCTCCGCCGGTCGGCGCGGATGATTCACAGGCACAGGTGCGTAAGGTGACCAACACCCGTTACGAGATCGACGGCGGAGTCCCGTTGCCGGCGACGCGACCCCTGTATGTGGCGCTCTTCGGTTGTCTTCGGGAGTCGGGACGGCTGGTTGTGGCGACCTTGGCGGCGCCCGGGGCGCGGATCCGGCTGGATCCGGACGGTCCGGTGGCGTCGGCATCGGGCGGGGCGTCTAGGTGAGGGCCCGGTGGCTGGTGGCCGTGCTCGTCGCGGCGTGTGGCTTCTACCTCGGGCTGATCGGGTGGAGGGGAATCCAGTTGCTCGGCGACGATCGCTGGGCGGCCCGTGGACTCGGTCTCGGTGTCGTGCTGCTTCCGCTGATCGGCGCCGTCGTCATCCTGCGTGAGCTGCGTTTCGGCCGCGATACCGAGCGGCTTGCCCGGATGTTCGACGTAGCCGCGGATGCGACGGCTGACGTCGAGCCTGGCACCGCCCGCGGCTTCGACCCCGACCCCGGCGCCCGAGCCGACGAGCCGGTTTTCGTGCGCCGGCCGTCGGGCCGGATCGACCGCGCATCGGCCGACGCCGCGTTCGCCCAGCGTCGGGCGGAGGCGGCGCCGGGCGAATGGCGTCGCTGGTACCGGCTCGCGGTCTCCTATGGAGATGCCGGGGACACCCGCCGGGGACGCGCCGCGATGCGTCACGCGATCGCCCTCGAGCGGCACTTCCGCGGGTGACCGTGCCCCGTCCCCTGGCGGTGGATTGCTCATCCAATGCAGGTGGATCCGGCACGGCTATTGACATCTCCCGGAGGGAGCCGGGCACCCTCGGTGACAGGAAATTATATCGTATTGACCGCGGCGAGGAGGGAGACTGAGCCGGGGCCGCGTACTAACGCGTCGATGACCTGTGTACGATGCCGCAGAGAGTCGGCGTTGTCGGCCATCAGACTACTGGGGGGTAGTGTGGTGTTCGTATCCTGTTGCCATTCGAGACGGGTCCAGCAGCGTCCATGCTGAGCGCCCCCGGCGGGTGAGCAGTCACTGATCTCCTGATCTCCGATCAATTTGATGCCCCTTTCCCCCGATCCTCCAACCTGGCCTCGCGGCGCGATCTGATCCGATGCGCCGCCTCCTTCGCATGGCTCAAGGGAGGCCGCCCGTCGTCGCCGGACTCCGGACAGCGATCGACGGGTACTCTCCGGGGTCCTCTGTATTCCAGATCCGGGAGCACACGACGTGCGTGCGATAGTGACCGGCGGCGCCGGTTTTCTGGGCAGTCATCTCTGTGAACGCCTACTGGGCGGCGGCTACGAGGTCATCTGTTTCGACAACTTCCTCACCGGCCGGCCGGAGAACGTGGAGCATCTGCTCGCCGATCCACGTTTCCGCCTGGTCAACCGGGATGTGAATGATTTTATTTATGTTTCCGGTCCGGTCGACGTCGTGTTGCACTTTGCATCCCCGGCATCTCCGGTGGATTACTACGAGCTGCCGATCGAGACACTCAAGGTCGGTTCGCTCGGTACCTTCCACGCCCTTGGCCTGGCGCGACAGAAGAATGCTCGGTTCCTGCTCGCCTCGACCTCGGAGTCCTACGGCGATCCACAGGTAAATCCCCAGCCGGAAGGCTACTGGGGCAACGTGAACCCGGTCGGCCCACGCAGTGTGTACGACGAGGCCAAGCGCTTCTCCGAGGCGGTGGCCATGGCCTATCGGCGCAAGCACGGCGTCGACACCGGTATTGTTCGCATCTTCAACACCTACGGCCCGCGGATGCGGGTCGACGACGGTCGCGCCATTCCGGCCTTCATCTCCCAGACGCTGCGGGGCGAGCCCATCACGGTCGCCGGTGACGGAACCCAGACCCGGTCCATCTGTTATGTCGACGACCTGATCGACGGCATCGTCCGACTTCTGCACTCGGACCTGCCCGGGCCCGTGAACATTGGGAACCCGCACGAGATGTCGATCCTCGACACCGCGGTGCTCGTCCGTGACCTGTGCGGATCGACGGCGCCGATCACCTTCGTCCCGCGGCCCCAGGACGACCCTTCGGTACGCCAACCCGACATCACCCTCGCCCGGACCCTCCTGGGCTGGGAACCGAAGACGAGCCTGCATGACGGGCTCACCCGGACGATCTCCTGGTTCGCCGGCCAGCTCGCGGAGAGCCGTCAGGTCGCTTGACCGGCGTCAAGGTGTCCCCCCGGATACCGAGCTTTCCGGGGACGTGGCTTTCTGTTTGCGGGGGGAGGGCTCGCGATGGCCGGCACCACGCCGTGTGCACCGCCGTGTTACGTGAGATCGGTGGCATTGGTCCGCAACCCGCCGAGGATGTCAGCGCCACGTACCTGCCGTGCGCGCTCAGGTCGAGACGGGGCCTTCGCCGCCGATGCGTGGGCGAACGGCGACCGGCCCGGGATGTCCGCGGCAATGGTGACCCGAGAGTTCCCGTGGCCCCGCCACCTCCCGGACATATCTTCTTCCCGGGCATCTTCTTCCGGGACGTGGACCGCCGGCCCCGGGTGCCGTGCGCGCGGTTCTTGCCACCGGCCGTGCACTACCCGACGCTGGCGCTGTGACCGGACCGGGGCTCCTGCTCGCGCCGATCGCCTGGTTCACCGGGATCGCCGAGGCCGCTACCAGGTCGGCGATGCACCAATCTGGGGATTATGTTCTGCTGTGCCTGATGTTCGCCGCCCAGTGCGGGCCCGTGCCCATCGCGGTGTTCGCTGCCCGAACGGCCGGGACCGCGCGGTCCAGCCGAAGGGCACCGGCGCGACGGGCGTGGTCGTGGTGCCGATCCCAGGTACGGATCCTAGCCGTCGTCGGGTTGATCCCGCTGCCGGGATCGGTTGTTCCGGGCCGGAATGGAGCACCTGTGGCGAGTTGTTTCAGTTGATCACGAAGAAGTGGATAACCGAGCTATGACGTCGACGAGTCGAGCCGAGACGGTCCTGGTGACCGGGGCGACGGGGTTCATCGGCTCCCATACTTGGGTGGACCTGCTCGCCGCGGGTCATCGGGTAATGGGAGTGGACAACTTCGCCAACAGCTCACCACGGGTGCTGGGCAGGCTGCGTAAGGTGGTGGACGGCGACATCGACTTCGTGCGGCTCGATGTCCGTGACCGGGCGGCGCTCGGTGACGTGTTCCGCCGATGGAAGATCGATTCCGTTATTCACTTCGCCGCTCTCAAGGCCGTCGGCGAGTCGGTCGACATCCCGCTGGAGTACTACGACACGAACGTCAACGCGACGTTGGGCCTGGTCTCCGTGATGGCGGAGCACGGCGTGCGCCGGCTGGTCTTCTCGTCCTCGTGCGCAATCTACGGAGCGGCGGCCAAGGTACCGATCGCCGAGGACACGCCGGCCCGCCCGACCAATCCCTACGCGCGCACCAAGTGGATGTGCGAGCAGATCCTCGCCGACCTCTGCGCCCGGGATCCGTCCTGGCACGTGACGTCCCTGCGATACTTCAACCCCACCGGGGCGCACGAGTCGGGCCTGCTCGGCGAGGACCCCCGTGGGGTACCGAATAACGTCATGCCCTACCTGGCCCAGGTGGCGGTCGGCCGGCGCCCGGAGCTGTCTATCTTCGGCGACGACTACCCCACGTCCGACGGCACGGGCGTACGCGACTACATCCACGTGGTCGACCTGGCGGAGGGCCATCGACTCGCTCTCGATCATCTTGATGACCAGGCGGGACATCGGGTCATCAACCTCGGGACCGGCGCTGGCACCTCCGTGCGGGAACTGCTCGCGGCCTTCTCCGCGGCCTGCGCTCGTGATCTCCCCAGCCGCGTCGTGGCGAGGCGGCCGGGGGACGTCGCCGCACTGGTCGCCGACGCGGCGCTCGCCCGTACGGCGCTCGGCTGGTCAGCCCGCCGGGATGTCGCGGACATGTGCCGGGATGCCTGGGAGTTTCAGCGTCTCAATCCAGGGGGGTACGACGATGAGTGAGGAGGAGTCTGATGAGCTCGTCGGACAGCCTTGATGATGCGGCGGGGCCCGGAACCGGGCCTCGCCCACGCCTGACCGTCATCGGCACCGGGTATCTGGGGGCCACCCACGCGGTGTGCATGGCGGAGCTCGGCTTCGAGGTGCTCGCCGTGGACGTCGACCATTCGAAGATCGAGCGGTTGTCCGCGGGGGAGATCCCGTTCTTCGAGCCCGACCTCGCTGACCTCCTGCGCGCGAACCTCCGGACCGGACGGCTGCGTTTCACCACCTCCTTCGAGGAGATCGCCGAGTTCGGCGACGTGCACTTCGTCTGTGTGGGCACCCCCCAGCGTGCCGACGGTTACGGGGCGGACCTGGGCCACTTGCACGCCGCCATCGAGCGCCTCGCGCCGCTGCTGACCCGGCCGTGCCTCGTGGTCGGCAAGTCGACGGTGCCGGCCGGCACGGCTGCGGGGCTAGCCCGGACAATCGCGCAGCTCGCCCCGGCGAACCGCCCGGCCGCGGACGAGACGGCGCTCGGCGTGGCGGGGGCCGGCGGGTTGGGCCGCGTCGAGGTGGGCCATGACGGGCTGGGCCATGACGAGGTGGACGAACCCGCCGACATCTCCAGCGATCTTGCTGGCGTCCAGCTGGCCTGGAACCCGGAGTTCCTCCGGGAGGGCTTCGCGGTGGCCGACACCCTGCGACCGGACCGGCTCGTCTTCGGTGTCGCCTCCCCGGCTGCGGAAGGAGCGCTGCGGGCGGCCTTCGCGCCGGTGATCGCCCAGGGGGTGCCGGTCATCGTGACGGACTACGCGACGGCCGAGCTGGTGAAGACGGCGGCCAACTCCTTTCTCGCGACGAAGATCTCCTTCATCAACGCGATGGCGGAGGTGTGCGAGGCGGTCGATGCCGATGTCCTGACGCTGGCCGAGGCGCTGTCCCACGACGTGCGCATCGGCGGGAACTTCCTGCGTCCGGGGGTGGGGTTCGGGGGCGGCTGCCTACCTAAGGACATCCGGGCCTTCCAGGCCCGCGCGGACGAGCTCGGGGTCGGTGCGGCGCTGCGTTTCCTGCGCGAGATCGACGAGATCAACAATCGCCGCCGGGACCGCGTGGTGGACCTGGTCACCGCGGCCCTGGACGGCACGCTGGCCGGCCGGCGCCTCGTCGTGCTGGGCGCCGCGTTCAAGCCCAACTCCGACGACGTGCGGGACTCCCCGGCGCTCGCGGTCGCGGGGCTGCTGGCCGGGACCGGCGCCGAGGTGACGGTCGTGGATCCGGTCGCGACGCACAACGCCCGGCGGGCCCTGCCCGGCCTCGCCTACAGCGACTCCGTCGAGGCCGTGGTCGAGGGGGCCGATGCGCTGGTCCTACTCACCGAGTGGCGCCAGTTCGCCGACCTGGACCCGGCCCGGCTCGGGGCCGTGGTCCGGCGCAAGGTCATGGTGGACGCCCGGCACGCGCTCGACGCCGACCAGTGGCGCCAGGCCGGATGGGTCTACCTGGCCCCCGGCCGGCCGACCGGCATCATCCCGAGCTCGTTGCCGGAGCAGCGGCACCGGAGGGACGGACCGCCGCCGGCGCCGGCCGAGCAGCGCGGCGAGGTGGGTGCGCGGCTCGCGGAGGTCGAGGCGCGCGCGGGGCACCCGATGTGATCGGCGGGGATGGGGCCCGGTGGAACGGGCCCCATCCCCGCCGTGGGACCGCTCTCCGGCCGTGAGGGCAACGAGCCCCACGCGATAGGCTGTCGCTCATGCGTCTCCTCGCTCGACATCGGTGACTGCCACCCGGCTTCGCGGTTGACCGTGCCCGGGGCGGCAGGTGCCCGTCCGTTCGAGATGATGAGGAGATTCCGCGGCGATGAGTGACGCGCCGATCGTCCGTCCCCTGTCCGTGAGCGGGTTTCCCGAGTGGCTGCCCGAGATCCGTCTCGTCGAGCAGCGCTGGCTCGACACCATCCGGGCGACGTTCGAGCGGTACGGCTTCTGCTCGGTGGAGACCCCCTCGGTCGAGGCGCTCGAGGTGCTGACCGCGAAGGGGGAGACCTCCCAGGAGGTCTATACGCTGCGCCGCCTGCAGGCCGACGCCGACGACGACAGCGCCCGCCTCGGCCTGCACTTCGACCTCACGGTGCCCTTCGCGCGGTACGTGGCCGCCCACTTCAACGACCTCGTGTTCCCGTTCAAGCGCTACCAGATCCAGCGGGTGTGGCGGGGGGAGCGTCCGCAGGAGGGCCGCTTCCGCGAGTTCACCCAGTGCGACATCGACGTGATCAATGTTGATCAGGTGCCCCTGCACTTCGACGCGGAGCTTCCCCGCATCGTGCATGAGGTCCTGGGCACCCTCGGCGTTCCGCCCTGGACCCTCAACATTAACAATCGCAAGGTGCTCCAGGGCTTCTACGAGGGCCTGGGCATCGGCGATCCGCTGGCCGTCATCCGGGTCGCTGACAAGCTCGACAAGATCGGCCTCGCGGGAGTGGAGGGGCTGCTGACCACCGCGGTCGGGCTCGACCCGGACCAGGTGTGCGCCTGCCTGGAGCTCACGGGCATCCGGGGCTCCGATCCCGGCGTCGTCGAGGAGGTACGCCGGCTCGGGGTGAAGTCGGACCTGCTCTCCGAGGGGCTCGACGAGCTCGCCGCGGTTCTCGATGATCTCGGCGATCTCGCCGACCTGCCCGCCGGCGGCGTGGTCGCGGACCTCTCGATCGCCCGCGGTCTCGATTACTACACCGGGACCGTCTACGAGGCGAAGTTCGTTGACTGGCCGGACTTCGGCAGCATCTGCTCGGGGGGGCGGTACGACAACCTTGCCGGCTCCTTCATCCGCCGCAACCTCCCCGGCGTCGGGATCTCGATCGGCCTCACCCGCATCTTCGCCAAGCTCTTGGCCGAGGGCCTGCTCACCACCGGGCCGTCCAGCCCCGCCGACGTGCTAGTCGTGATCCCCTCCGCGCCGCGCCGTGCCGCCGCCCTCGCGACGGCCGCCGAGCTGCGCACCCGGGGGCTGCGGGTGGAGACCTACCACCAGCCGGACAAGGTGGCCAAGCAGGTCCGCTACGCCTCCCGCAAGGGCATCGGATTCGTCTGGTTCCCGCCCTTCGACGATGGCCGGGCGCACGAGGTGAAGAACATGGCCACCGGGGACCAGTCCGCGGCGGATCCAGCGGCCTGGACCCCGGCCGCGGGCTGACCGGCGGGCGTGCCGCCGCGCCATCGCCGGGAGGCTGCCCGTCGTGACGTGGCCGGGCGGCCGGGGATTGACGGGGGCGGAGATCCCCGGCCGCGCCATGCCACGCCGTGAGGGCGGGCACTGCGACTCCTCGTCGCTGGGGACTGACGAGGCGTCCACCTCCGGTGTACCACGCGGGTTGTGACTGCCAATCCCCGCGCGTCGATCGGGTAACCGGACGGGTAAGTGGATGCCGACACGATCCCGGTTGGGCGATTGCTGGCCCGGTCGGGTGATTGCAGGCCTGGCGTCCGGGTGCATGCCGCCGCCGGGTGAGGTCCCCGTATCCCGGCGGACGGGCGCCGTCTACCGTGGGAGGAGTCCGCCAGCGACCGGGCAACGGGTCCCGTGCCCAGATGATGGAGGTGGCAGTGTCGCAGCCGACGCCCGAACCGGCGTCCGGGCCGACGTCCGTGCGGCTTCGGGTCCAAGTGATCGCCAAGACCGAGTTCATCCCCCCGGACGACGTGGCCTGGAGCACCGACGCCGACGGCGGTCAGGCCCTCGCCGAGTTCGCCGGGCGGGCCTGCTACCAGAGCTGGAACAAGCCGAATCCGGCGACCGCGACCAACGCCGGCTACCTGCGGCACATTCTCGACGTCGGGCATCTGTCCGTGCTCGAGCACGGGACCATATCGCTCTATCTCACCGGGGTGTCGCGCAGCCTCACCCATGAGCTGGTTCGGCACCGGCACTTCTCCTACAGCCAGCTCTCCCAGCGTTACGTCCCCGAGCGGGACGCCGCCGTGGTGGAACCGGAGGTCATCGCAGCCGATCCGGAGCTGCACGCCCTGTTCCAACAGGCCGCGGCGGCCTCGCTGGAGGCCTACGGGCGTCTGCTGGAAGGTCTGGAGAAGCGGTTCGCCGACGTTTCCGCGCCCACCTCACGGCGCAAGCAGGCGCGCCAGGCGGCCCGGTCGGTGCTGATGAACGCGACCGAGACCCGGATCGTGGTCACCGGGAACTACCGGGCGTGGCGGCACTTCATCGGGATGCGGGCGAGCGAGCATGCCGACGTGGAGATCCGCGGGCTTGCCGTCGCCGCCCTGCGGGAGCTGCTCCGGGTGGCGCCCAACGTGTTCGCCGACTTCCGGATCTCGACGCTGGACGACGGCACCGAGGTCGCCTCCAGCCCGCTGGTGGGAGAGGGCTGAGCGCCGGGCCTCCCCGCCGCCGGCCGCCCATTGATTTGTCGGGAGAAAGAGAAAGAGGACAGCCGATGACGAGCGTCGTCGACGCCGAGCGGAGCGGCGCGGATCCGGCCGCGGGGCCGTTGTCCCCGGCGGAGCTCGATCTCATCCACGCCTACTGGCGAGCGGCGCACTATCTGTCCGTCGGGCAGATCTACCTGCTCGACAATCCCCTGCTCACCGAGCCGCTGCGTCCGGAGCACGTCAAACCGCGCCTGCTCGGGCACTGGGGCACGACTCCCGGCCTGAACCTCATCTACGCCCACTTGAACCGCGTGATCCGGGCAAAGGACCTGAACGCCATCTACATCATCGGTCCGGGTCACGGCGGTCCCGGCATCGTGGCGAACGCCTACCTGGAAGGCACCTACAGCGAGGTCTACCCCTCGATCGGCCGGGATGCGGCGGGGATGCGGCGGCTGTTCCGGCAGTTTTCCTTCCCCGGCGGAATCCCCAGCCACGTCGCGCCGGAGATTCCCGGGTCCATCCATGAGGGCGGCGAGCTCGGTTACGCGCTGACCCACGCCTACGGCGCGGCCTTCGACAATCCCGACCTGGTGGTCTGCGCCGTCGTGGGGGACGGGGAGGCCGAGACGGGCCCGCTCGCGGCGAGCTGGCACTCCAACAAGTTCCTCGACCCGGGTCGCGACGGCGCGGTGCTGCCGGTCCTGCACCTCAACGGTTACAAGATCGCCAATCCGACGATCCTGGCCCGCATCCCCGAGCAGGAGCTGACCGCGCTCCTGCGTGGCTACGGTTACCATCCGTACTTCGTGGCCGGGGACGACCCGGCCGCGGTGCACCAGCGGATGGCGGGCGTCCTGGACGCCGCCGTCGACGAGATCCACGAGATCCAGGACCGGGCCCGCCGCCACGGCCGCACCGAGCGCCCCACCTGGCCGATGATCGTGCTGCGGACCCCCAAGGGGTGGACCGGGCCGGCCGTCGTCGATGGCCTGCCGGTCGAGGGCACGTGGCGGTCCCACCAGGTGCCCGTCGCGCAGCTGCACGACAACCCCGGGCACCTGGCCCAGCTGGAGGCGTGGCTGCGCTCCTACCGGCCGGAGGAGCTCTTCGATGCCGGCGGAGCCCTGCGGCCCGAACTCGCCGCGCTCGCCCCTCGCGGTCCCCGGAGGATGAGCGCGAACCCGCATGCCAACGGGGGCGAGCTGCTGCGTGATCTGACCCTTCCTGACTTCCGCGACTACGCGGTCGACGTCACCGCCCCCGGGACCACCCTTGCCGAGCCGACCCGGGTCCTGGGCGCGTTCCTACGGGACGTGATGGCCGCCAATCCGAGCACCTTCCGGGTGATGGGCCCGGACGAGACCGCCTCCAATCGGCTGGCTGCGCTCTTCGAGGTGACCGACCGCGCCTGGAACGCCGGGACGGAACCGACGGACGAGCACCTGGCCGTGGACGGCCGGGTCATGGAGGTGCTTTCCGAGCATCTGTGCCAGGGCTGGCTGGAGGGCTATCTGCTCACCGGCCGGCACGGGCTCTTCTCCTGCTACGAGGCGTTCATCCACATCGTCGACTCGATGGTCAACCAGCACGCGAAATGGCTGAAGACCACCCGGCACATCCCGTGGCGGCGCCCGATCGCCTCGTTGAACTACCTGCTGACCAGCCACGTGTGGCGGCAGGACCACAACGGCTTCTCCCATCAGGACCCCGGGTTCATCGATCACGTCGTGAACAAGAAGGCCGAGGTCGTCCGGGTGTACCTGCCCCCGGACGCGAACACCCTGCTCTCCGTCGGCAACCACTGCCTGCGCAGCCGGCACTACATCAACGTGATCGTGGCCGGCAAGCAGCCGGCGCTGAACTACCTGTCGATGCCGGCGGCGATCGCCCACTGCACCCGTGGCCTGGGCATCTGGGATTGGGCCAGCAACGACCACGACGCGCCCGGCGACGGGCTGCCGGATGTGGTGATGGCCTGCGCCGGGGACATCCCGACCCTGGAGACCCTCGCCGCGGTGGACATCCTGCGCCAGCACTTCCCCGACCTGAAGGTGCGCGTCGTCAACGTCGTCGACCTGATGTCCCTGCAGGACGAGGCGGAACATCCGCACGGCATCTCGCACGCCCGCTTCGACGCGCTGTTCACCACCGACCGGCCGGTCATCTTCGCCTACCACGGCTATCCCTGGCTGATCCACCGGCTGACCTACCGGCGGCACAACCATCACAACCTGCATGTCCGTGGCTACATCGAGGAGGGGACGACTACCACCCCGTTCGACATGGTCATGCTGAACAACCTCGACCGGTTCCACCTGGTGGCGGACGTCATCGACCGGGTACCGAGCCTGGGCGCCCGCGCTGCGCACGTCCGGCAGCAGATGGTCGACGCGCGGCTCGCGGCCCGGACCTACACCCGGGACCACGGCGAGGACGCCCCGGAGATCCGGAACTGGACCTGGCCCTACTGAGTCCCGCCCCTACCGAGCCCCGCCCCTACCGAGCCCCGCCCCGTCGCGATGAACGTCCTGGTGGTCAACGCCGGATCGGCCAGCCTCAAGCTGCGGCTGATCGGCCCGGACGACGCCCTGCTCGCCGCGCGCGATCTCACCGCGCCAGCCGGTCGGGCGGACCCGGCCGGGGTCGTCGCCGCGCTGCGCGAGCTCACCCATGAGGGTGGCCAGCCGGGCGCGGTCGGGCACCGCATCGTGCACGGCGGGACGGATTTCACCGCCCCCGTGGTCGTCGACCGGGCCGTGGCCGAGCGGCTGCGGAGGCTGACCGCCCTCGCCCCCCTGCACCAGCCGGCGGCGCTCGCCGCCCTCGACGAGGTCGGGGCGGCCGTGCCCGAGGTGGCGCAGGTCGCCTGCTTCGACACGGCGTTTCACAGCCGGATGCCGGCGGAGGCCATCACCTACGCCATCCCGGCCGAGTGGCGGGAGCGGTACGGCATCCGCCGGTACGGCTTCCACGGCCTGTCCCACGCCCACGTCTCCCGGCGGGCGGCTGCGCTCGCCGGGGCGCGGCGCATCGTGACCTGTCATCTCGGCTCGGGCGCGTCGCTCGCCGCCGTTCTCGACGGGGTGGGGGTGGACACCACGATGGGCTTCACCCCGCTGGAGGGCCTGGTGATGGCCACCCGGTCCGGCACCGTGGATCCCGGCGCGCTGCTGTGGCTGCAGACGGAGGCGGGACTGAGCGCGCACGAGCTCACCGATCGTCTGTTCACCTCGGCGGGGCTGCGCGCGCTCGCGGGGACGGCGGACATGCGGGAGGTCGAGTCCGGCGCCGCCGCGGGTGAGCCGGCCGCCGCGTTGGCGCTGGCGGTCTACCTGCACCGGCTGCGCGCCGGGATCGCCGCGATGACCGCCGCGCTGGGCGGGCTGGACGCCCTGGTGTTCACCGGTGGCGTCGGGGAGAACTCCGCCTCCGTGCGGGCCGGGGCCGCGGCCGGACTCGGCTACCTGGGCGTGGCGGTGGATCCCGAGCGTAACGATCCGGCCCGGGCCGGTGGTACGGGCCCATCTGGTGGCACGGAGCGCGAGATCGGCGTGCCGGGGGCCGCCGTGCGCACGCTCGTGATCGAGGCACGCGAGGACCTGGAGATCGCCCGCGGGACCCGGGCGGCCCTCGCCGGTGGCATTGGGTGACGGTAGTCTGGCATTACGGTAATGTCCCGGATGGCGGGCGCGATCCTGGCGGACCCGCGCGCCGCCGGATGGCACCGCCCGGACGATCCGGTGGCGGTACTCTGAAAGCTCTGTCGCGGCGGGTGGGACGGTGCTGTGCGGTGCGGTGCATTCCGGTGCGCTGCCGTCCCCGCCGGTCGTCCCGTCGTCCCCGATCGGGGCCCGGCCGGTCGCGATCCGTCTCCATCCGGTGACGGCGGGGTCCGATCGGCGTTCGACCCGGTCGCGGTGCCCGACACCGCGCGGTGCGCCGTCCCCGGGCCGGGCGGACGGTATCCGCGTGCGGTGGCCCAGCGGCCCCCGCGGGTCTCGCGCCGGTCGCTTGTGGCGAGTCCGGGGAGCAGGCACGGCTCGGGCCGGCGGAGCGGGAAAGCCGGCGTGGGCGGAGGATGGACCGGTGCCGGCCCGGCGGTGTCGGAGGAGTGAACGCGGAGGTTCGGCGGTCCGGCGGGTGATGTCGGTCGCCAGAGGTGATGTCGGAGGTGCTGTCTAGCGTGACCGGTATGTCAATGTTGCCGCCGGCGCCGTTCGGGCGCGTGATCACAGCGATGGTCACGCCGTTCCGGGCGGACGGCGGTCTCGATGAGGCGGGTGCCGCGGAGCTCGCGAACCGTCTGGTGGACGCCGGCAACGACGGGCTCGTGGTCAACGGCACCACCGGGGAGTCTCCGACGACCACCGACGAGGAGAAGGACCGCCTGGTGCGGGTCGTCGTCGAGGCCGTGGGAAGCCGCGCCCGCGTGATCTCCGGTGTCGGGACGAGTGACACCGCGCACAGCGTGGAACTGGCGCGGGCCGCCGAAGCCGCGGGCGCGCACGGCCTGCTCGTCGTGACGCCCTACTACAACAAGCCACCGCAGGCCGGGTTGCTGCGGCATTTCGTCACCGTCGCCGAGGCGACCGGGCTACCGGTCGTCATCTACGACATCCCCGGCCGGACCGGGGTCCCGGTGGCGTCGGAGACTCTGGTGCGGTTGGCCGAACACCCGCGTATCGTCGCGGTCAAGGACGCTAAGGACGATCTGCCCGCATCCTCCTGGGTGCTGGCGCGGACCGGTCTGGCGTATTACTCCGGCACCGACGCGCTCAACCTGCCGTTGCTGTCCATCGGGGCCTGCGGAGTCATCAGTGTTGTCGGGCACGTGGCCGCACCCGCGATCCGTGCCATGATCGAGGCCTTCGGGGCCGGTGAGGTGGGTCGGGCGATCGCGCTGCATCAGGGCTTGCTGCCCGCGTATGAAGGAATGTTCCGCAGCCAGGGCGTGATTCTGGCCAAGGCCGCGCTGCGGCTGGCCGGGCTGCCCGCGGGGCCGGTCCGGCCACCGTTGGTGGACGCCGCTCCCGCCGAGGTCGCGCGGCTGCGGGCGGACCTCGCCGAGGCGGTCCTCGACGTCGCCGGGCCACCGGGCGCGCCGGCAGGCGTCTCGTCCGGGCCCGTCTCGTCCGGGCCCGCCTCGTCTGTCGGGCTGGCCGTCGCCGCGGCGGGTGAGGTCTCATGAGCCATCCGCATCCCGACCTCGGCCCGCCGCCGCCGCTGCGCGCGGACGGCCTGCGGATCATCCCGCTCGGTGGGGTCGGGGAGATCGGTCGCAACATGACCGTCTTCGAACACGCCGGCCGGCTGCTGATCGTGGACTGCGGGGTGTTGTTCCCGGAGGACGTCCAGCCGGGGATCGACCTGATCCTGCCCGACTTCGCCGCCATCCGGGATCGCCTCGACGACATCGAGGCGGTGATCCTCACCCACGCACACGAGGATCACATCGGGGCGGTGCCCTACCTGCTGCGGGAACGGCGTGACATCCCGCTGATCGGCACCCGGCTCACCCTGGCGCTGATGAACGCGAAGCTCGCCGAGCACCGCGTCAAGGCGGTCACTCAGGAGATCCGGGAGGAGGAGCGGCACGCCTTCGGGCCGTTCGAGTGCGAGTTCTTCGCGGTCAACCACTCCATCCCGGACGCCGTGGCCGTGGCCATCCGCACCGAGGCCGGGCTCGTCTTGCACACCGGCGACTTCAAGATGGACCAGCTGCCGCTCGACGGCCGGCTGACCGACCTGGGGGGCTTCGCGCGGCTCGGCCGCGAGGGTGTGGACCTGCTGCTGTCCGACTCGACCAACGCCGAGGTGCCCGGGTTCGTCACCTCCGAGCGGGAGATCGCCCCGGTGCTCGACGGAGTCTTCCGTGAGGCGACCCGCCGGATCATCATCGCCTGCTTCGCCAGCCATGTGCACCGGGTGCAGCAGGTGCTCGACGCGGCCGAGGAGCACGGTCGGTCGGTCTGCTTCGTGGGCAGGTCGATGGTCCGCAACATGGGAGTGGCCCGCGACCTCGGGCTGCTGCAGGTGCCACCGGGTCTGATCGTCGATGCCCGGGACGTGGACGCGCTGCCGGACCGCAACATCTGCCTGATCTCCACGGGCTCCCAGGGGGAGCCGCTCTCGGCCCTGTCCCGGATGGCCAATCGGGATCACCAGATCCGCATCCAGGCCGGCGACACGGTCGTGCTCGCCTCCAGCCTCATCCCCGGCAACGAGAACGCGGTGTTCCGGGTGATCAACGGGCTGACCCGCTACGGCGCCAAGGTCGTTCACAAGGGCGTGGCGAAGGTTCACACCTCGGGTCACGCCCCGGCGGGCGAGCTGCTCTACGTCCTGAACGCCACCAGGCCGTCCAACGTCATGCCGGTCCACGGCGAATGGCGGCACCTGCGGGCCCACGCCAAGCTCGCCGAGGCGACCGGGGTGCCCCCGGACCACGTGGTGCTCGCCGAGGACGGCATCGTCATCGACCTGCTCGACGGCCGGGCGCGGATCACCGGCGTTGTTCCCTGCGGCTATGTCTACGTCGATGGCGCCGCGGTTGGGGACGTCGGTGAGCCGAGCCTGAAGGACCGCCGGATCCTCGGCGAGGAGGGTTTCATCACGATCACTGTCGTGGTGGACGCCGCGGCGGGCAAGGTCGTCGTCGGCCCGGATCTCTCTGCCCGCGGTTTCTCCGATGCGCCGGGCACCTTCGACTCCGTCTCCAAACTGGTCAGCGACGGGCTGGTGGACGCCATGCGCACCGGGATGAACGATCTGACGGCCCTGCAGCAGCTCGTGCGGCGCACGGTCGGTCGTTGGGTCAACGAGAACTACCGGCGCCGCCCGATGATCGTTCCGGTGGTTCTCGAGGTCTGAGGCGTTGCGGCGCGCCCGGTTCGTCGGGGTTGCCAGTACTCGGGCACGCTCGTGTGTACCGTTTCGACGGTGGCCACACGGACCAGTGGCGCGCGGACGCGTGCGCAGACGGAGACGGCCACGTCCCGGCCGGGGGGCGGTGGTGGGCGTCAAGGCACCTCGCGGGGTGAAGGTACCCCGCGGGGCGGCGGTCAGGGCGGCAAGGCACGCGCATCGACGGCGGCTGGCCGGTCGGGCGGCTCCGGCCGGTCAGGCGGGTCCCGCGCGGCCGGCCGCGGTAGGACACCGGCCCGTCCACCGGCCCGGGCGAGTCGCCCCCCGCTGTCGCTGCTGATCGGCCAGACAGTCGTCAAGAGCGTCTACCGGCTGTGGATGGGCGCGGCGACGGCGCTGGGCACCGTGCTGCGCCGGGCCGGCCGGGGCGCCCGTGAGCTGCACATCGATCCAGGGCACCGGCGTGACGGGCTCGGCCTGACCGCGTTCGGCGGGGCGATCCTGGCCGCTGCCTCGGTGTGGTTCTCCGCCGCCGGGCCGCTGGGGAGGTACGTGGCCGCGGTCCTGGAGCTGCTGGTCGGCGTCGGCGCCTGGGCACTGCCGCTGTTCGGTCTGGGCGCCGCGTGGCGGCTGGTCCGGTCCCCGACCGATCCGGGCAGCCGGGGCCGGGTGGTGATCGGGTGGACGGCGGTCGCCGTCGGTCTGCTCGGCATGGTGCACATCGCTCGTGGCCTGCCCGACTTCTCGGACGGCGTCGCCCGGATGCGGGCGGCCGGTGGCTTCGTCGGGCTGCTCGGTGGCCTTCCGCTGGCCAGCGCGGTGACGCCGTACGTCGCCGTTCCGCTGCTGCTGCTGCTGACGTTCTTCGGCGTTCTCGTCATCACGGCGACCCCTGTCCGCCAGGTGCCCGAGCGGCTCGGTGAGCTCGTCGATCGGCTCACCATCGGGGTGCGCGGTCCCGCCCGGGACGCCGGCGAGTACGACGAGGACGCGGACTTCCGCGACGACCCCGAGGACGATTCGGAGCTGTCCGACGGCCTGCTCGCGGCCGGGGCGGCGGGTACGGGCCGGCGTCGGCGCGGCGGTCGGGCGACCCCGCCCAGGGGAACGCCCCCGGGTGATGGTGAGGTCTTCGACGTCGCCGATGCCGCCGACGTCGCCCGGCCGGCCGCCCGGCCGCCCGCCGGGGACCTCGCCCTCGACTTGTTCGGCGAGCTCGCCGGCCCGGAGGCGGACACCGGCTACGTGACTACGGCCCCCGATCCGGGCGGTGCGGCCGCCGGTGGCGGGGAACCGGTAGCGGGGGCCGCGCTCGGTCCGCCGCGCAAGGCCCGGGCCCGGACAGCCCGGGCGACCGCGGGTGCGGCGGACACCGCGACCGGTGTCCCCGGTCCGGGTTCCGCGGACTTCGGCGGCGAAATCGAGCATCTGGTCCCCCCGGCCGACGGTGACTACCGGCTGCCGTCGCCGACCCTGCTGCGCTCCGGTACGCCGCCCAAGGCCCGCTCGGCCGCGACCGACGGGGTGATCGCCTCGCTGACCGACGTGTTCGCCCAGTTCAAAGTGGACGCCCAGGTGACCGGCTTCACCCGGGGACCGACGGTCACCCGCTACGAGGTCGAGCTCGGTGCCGCGGTCAAGGTCGAGCGGATCATCCAGCTCACGAAGAACATCGCGTACGCGGTGAAGAGCCCGGACGTGCGGATCATCAGTCCGATCCCGGGCAAGAGCGCGGTCGGTATCGAGATTCCCAACACCGACCGGGAGTTGGTGTCGCTCGGCGACGTCCTGCGCAGCGGGGAGGCGACCGGCAACCCGCATCCGCTGGTTGTCGGTCTCGGCAAGGACATCGAGGGCGGCTACGTGCTCGCCAACCTGGCCAAGATGCCGCACATCCTCATCGCCGGGGCGACCGGAGCCGGCAAGTCGACGTGTATCAACACCCTCATCACCTCGGTGCTGGCCCGGGCCACCCCTGACCAGGTGCGCATGGTGCTGGTGGACCCCAAGCGAGTCGAGCTGACGAACTACCAGGGTATTCCCCATCTGATTACGCCGATCATCACGAATCCCAAGAAGGCGGCCGATGCGCTGCAATGGGTCGTGAAGGAGATGGAGAACCGGTACGAGGACCTCGCCGCGTGCGGGGTGCGTCACGTCGACGACTTCAACCGCAAAGTGCGTAACGGTGAGATCGCTGCCCCGCCGGGATCCGAACGTGTCTACGTGCCCTACCCCTACATCCTGGCCATCGTCGACGAGCTCGCCGACCTGATGATGGTGGCGCCGCGCGACGTCGAGGACTCTATCTGCCGGATCACCGCCATGGCCCGGGCGGTGGGCATCCACCTGGTGCTCGCCACCCAGCGGCCCTCCGTCGACGTGGTGACCGGCTTGATCAAGGCGAACGTGCCGTCCCGGCTCGCCTTCGCGACGGCGTCGTTGACGGACAGCCGGACGATCCTCGACCAGGCCGGCGCGGAGAAGCTCGTCGGCCTGGGGGACGCGCTCTTCCTGCCGATGGGAGCGGGCAAACCCGCCCGTATCCAGGGTGCCTTCGTTTCCGAGGACGAGATCGCGGCCATCGTCGACCACACGAAGGAACAGGCGCCGCCGGCGTTCCGGGAGGACGTGTTCGACGCTGGCGGCGAGGCCAGGAAGGAGATCGACGAGGAGATCGGAGACGATCTGCAGCTCTTCCTGCAGGCCGTCGAGCTCGTGGTGAGCACGCAGTTCGGCTCCACCTCGATGCTGCAGCGCAAGCTGCGGGTCGGGTTCGCGAAGGCCGGGCGGCTGATGGACCTGATGGAGAGCCGGGGCATCGTCGGCGCGAGTGAGGGCTCGAAGGCGCGTGACGTGCTGGTCATGCCGGACGAGTTGGAGGGTCTGCTCATAACCCTGCGTAACGGATGAGGAAGCCTCCGATGGAACGTCCCCGCTTTCAGCGCCGGGGGACGCGCCGTAAACTGAAGGCCTCGCGTCCACGGTAGGCGGAAAAGACGGTTGCGGAGGTTCGCTCATGCAGTCCGTGGACGGTCCGCAGCCGCGGGACAGCGTCGGGTCCATCCTGGCAGCGGCACGGCGTGACCGCGGTCTCACGGTCTCCCAGGTCAGCGAGCGCACCCGGGTCAGGGCGGGTCTGATCGATCAGATCGAGCAGGACGACTTCTCGCAGTGCGGCGGCACGGTGTATGCCCGCGGGCATCTGCGCAGCATCGCCACCACCCTCGGGCTCGATCCCGGGCCGGTGCTGGCGGCCTACGACGCCTCGCACGAGCACCAGACCGGCCCGTTGATGATCGTCCCCTCGGCCGAGTTCGATGCGCTGCGCGGGGAGTCCCGCCGGCGGCGCGGCGGGTTCCGGTGGGGTCCGGCAATGATCCTTTCGCTGGTCGTGGTGTGTGTCATCGCGGCTCTCGCGCTGCTGCTGCCAGGTTCCTCCGATTCCTCGGACGACAGGGCCGCGCTGGGGCCGGGCGGGGCCGTGGGGCTCACCCCGACCGTGACCGTCCCGCCGGCCTCGAGGAGCCCGGCGGCTCCCACCGCGACCACGCCCGCGCCGACAGGGGTGAACGTCGTCCTGGCGGTACGCGGCGCGCAGAGCTGGCTGGAGGTGCGCGACGACGCCGAGCAGGTCCTGCTCTCCCAGCTCCTGCAGTCCGGCGACAGCCGGACGGTGACGGCGTCGGGGGCCCTGCACATCAAGGTGGGCAATGCCGGTGCGGTCGATGTGTCATGTAACGGCAGGAGCCTCGGGGCGCCGGGCGGACCCGGGCAGGTCGTGACGATCCGGGTGAGCGCCGCCGCTTCCGGCGCCTGCGAGGTCGGCGACGAACAGCGTAGCGGTCTCGTGGCCGCGTCACCGCCCGCGCCGGCCCCGGTAGCCTGACCTGGTGTCCACACGTCTCCATCGCCGGGTAGCTCTGATCACGCTCGGTTGTTCCCGGAACGAGGTGGATTCGGAGGAGCTGGCCGCTCGGCTCGGCGCGGACGGGTGGGAGCTCGTCTCCGACGCCGCCGACGCCGACGCCGTGCTCGTCAACACCTGCGGATTCGTCGACGCGGCGAAGAAGGACTCCATCGACGCCCTGCTGGCGGCGGACGACCTGCGGGCCGGTGGCGGTCCGTCCGGTCCCGCGGACGGCGCCGGCCCGGGTCCGCGCGCGGTGGTGGCCGTGGGCTGCCTGGCCGAGCGGTACGGAACCGAGCTCGCCGAGAGTCTGCCCGAGGCGGACGCGGTCCTCGGATTCGATGCCTATCCGAACATCGCCACGCACCTCGCGGCCGTGCTGGCCGGTACCCCGGTGCCCGCGCACTCCCCGCGTGACCGGCGGACGATGCTGCCGATCACCCCGGTGGACCGGGCCGCGCCCGCTCTCCCGCCGGGCGCGGTGCCCGCCGGAGCCGTTCCGCTGCGCCGGCGGTTGACGACCGGGCCGGTCGCCGTCCTGAAGATCTCCAGCGGGTGTGACCGGCGCTGCGCCTTCTGCGCGATCCCGTCGTTTCGCGGCTCCCACGTCTC
The DNA here is from genome assembly GCF_977947065.1 of Frankia sp. CgJB1. Lineage (NCBI taxonomy): Bacteria > Bacillati > Actinomycetota > Actinomycetes > Frankiales > Frankiaceae > Frankia > Frankia sp. CgJB1. Next base: position 5,861 of record NZ_CDWTNB010000041.1, on the reverse strand, counting down.
GCGGTCGCCCGATGACGTGCTCGCCGAGGCCGAATGGCTGGCCGGTCAGGGTGCCCGCGAGCTGGTCCTGGTCAGCGAGAACTCCACCTCCTACGGCAAGGACCTCGGGGATCTGCGCGCGCTGGAGAAGCTGCTGCCGCAACTCGCGGCGGTGTCGGGTATTGTCCGGGTGCGCACGGTCTACCTGCAGCCCGCCGAGATGCGTCCGTCGCTGCTCGAGGTACTGCTGACCACTCCGGGCCTCGCGCCCTATCTCGATCTGTCCTTCCAGCATGCGAGCCCGCCGGTGCTGCGCCGGATGCGCCGCTTCGGCGGCAGTGGGCATTTCCTCGACCTGCTCGCCCGCGCCCGCGCGCTGGCGCCCGACCTGGGGGCGCGATCTAACGTCATCGTCGGGTTCCCGGGGGAGACCCCCGAGGATGTCGACATCCTCACGGAGTTCCTCGAGGCCGCCGAGCTCGACGCCGTCGGCGTGTTCGGCTACTCCGACGAGGAGGGTACCGAGGCCGCCGGGCTGATGGGCAAGATCCCCGATGAGCTGATCGAGCGTCGGCGGGTACGCGTCACCGACCTCGTCGAGCAGCTGACCGCCGCCCGGGCGGACGCGCGGATCGGCTCCCGGGTACAGGTTCTGGTGGAGGAGGTCGCCGGTGGTCTGGCCACCGGCTGCGCCGCCCACCAGCAGGCGGAGGTCGACGGCGGCTGCGCCGTGCGCCTGTCCCCGGGCGGCGCGGCGGATGACGGGCCGGAGCGCCTCGGGGTGGGGGATCTCGTCGAGGCCCGGGTGGTCACCACCGAGGGTGTCGATCTGATCGCGGAGTTCACCGCGGTGCTCGATCGGGCCCGTCCCACGGCCGCGGTCGCGCGGCCGGCGCCGGATCGGGCGGCGGCCCTCGTGGGCCGGGGCGTCGCGGATGGGACGTGACGGCGTCGGGCGCCGACGCCAGGGGGAGCGCGGCGAAGGGCCGTCGCCGCTCCCCGCGGAGCCCGTTTCTGCCCCGGTAGTCCCTGCGGCCCCGGTGGTTAATGTCGCCAACCTGCTGACGATCGTGCGGCTGGTGTTGGTGCCGGTCTTCGTGGTCTTCCTGTTCGCCGGGCCCGACGGGCATACCTGGCGGTACGCCGCCTTCGGCGCCTATGCGGTGGCCGCGGTGACCGACCAGATCGACGGCTCCATCGCCCGCCGCTGGCACCTCGTCACCGACTTCGGCATCCTGGTCGATCCGATCGCCGACAAGGCGCTGACCGGTGCCGCGTTGATCTCGCTGTCCGTGCTCGGTGAGCTGCCCTGGCCGGTCACCGTACTGATCCTCCTGCGGGAGGTCGGCGTCACCCTCCTGCGCTTGTGGGTGATCCGCTTCGGGGTGATCGCGGCGAGCCGTGGGGGCAAGGCCAAGACCCTGCTGCTGAACGTCGCGATCGGTCTCTACGTGCTTCCGCTGGCGGGTGTTGCCGCCACGAGCCGGGCTGTGATCCTCGCGGCCGGCGTGGTGGTCGTCATGGTCACCGGGATCGATTATGTCTGTCGAGCTCTCGCGCTGCGGCGGCGGGCCGCGCGGGATCCCGGCGGTGTCACCCCGCCGACGGGCGCGCCATCCACCGGCCTCTCGCCCGGCACCGGCCCCCCGGTACGTCACCGGGGGGCCGGGCCGGCCGGGTCCGCCCCGTCAACGGCGGCCGGACCGACCACCAGGAAGACGGAGGGGCGGACCGATGCGCGCTGAGCTGCTGGCGGTGGGGGACGAACTTCTCTACGGCGACATCGTCAACGGCAACGCGGCCTGGTTGGGTCGGCAGCTGGCCGATGTCGGAGTGACCGTCACGACGTCGACGGTCGTCGGTGACGACATCGACATGATCGCCACGGCGATCCGGGTGGCACTGGACCGGGCTGACGTCGTCATCATGACCGGAGGGCTCGGTCCCACCCAGGACGACCTGACCCGCGAGGGCATCGCCGCCGCGGCCGGCGTCGGCCTGCGCCGGGACGACTTCCTGGAGTCGATGCTGCGGCGACGGTTCCGGGACCTGGGCCGCGGTGACGGTGGCCGGCGCGTGCCCCAGATGAACTACCGGCAGGCGGACCTGCCCGAGGGGGCACAACCGCTGCCGAACGGCGCCGGAACAGCCCCGGGGATACGGATGGAGATCGGGACCGGCGTCGTCTACGCGATGCCCGGTGTGCCGTTCGAGATGAACGACATGTTCACCGCCAGCGTGCTGCCCGACATCCTGCGCCGGGCCGGGCAGCCCGCGGTGGTCGTCCACCGGGTGCTGCGCACGGCGGGCATGTGGGAGTCGGCCGTCGCCGAGGCCCTCGCGGACGAGGTCGACCGGCTTGCCCCGATCGGCAATCCGCGTATCGCGTTCCTGGCCAGCGGTGGCCAGACCCGGGTGCGTATCACGGCCCGGGCCCGGGATCGGGCCGAGGCCGAGATGCTGATCGCACCGGTGGAGACCGCGGCCCGGACCGCGCTGGGCGCCGGGGTGTACGGCGGTGCGGACGACTCCCTCGAAGGCGTGGTCCTGGGGCTGCTCGTCCAGCGGTCGGCGACGCTGGCCGTCGCGGAGTCCATCACCGGGGGGCTGCTCGCCGGGCGGCTGACCGACGTCCCCGGTGCGAGCGTCGCGTTCCGTGGCGGCATCGTCTCCTACGCCACGGAGGTCAAGGCGTCGGCGCTTGGTGTCGACGAGGGTCTGTTGGCCGCCGGGGGCGCGGTGTCGTCGAGGACGGCCGCCGCGATGGCGGCGGGGGTCCGGTCTCGGCTGGGCGCCACTTACGGGTTGTCCACCACGGGAGTCGCGGGCCCGCGGCCACGGGAGGACAAACCGGTTGGCACGCTGCATATCGGCCTGGCCGGACCGGATGGCACCGTCACCCGGTCGGTACGGCTGCCCGGGGACCGGCCGCGCATCCGCACCTACGCGGTGGTGTCCGCGCTGGACCTGGTGCGTCGGCTGCTCGCCGGGCTGCCGAGCAGCGAGATGACCACAACCGGCGACGGCGCGCCCTGACGCGCGAGACTAATCGCCGGACCTGAGGTGCCTACACAGTTACAGTCCCATCAACGAGGGCCCGATGGTTGCGGTGGTGGGTATACGGTGAACGCATCCCGCGGACGAAGGAGGAGGCTCGATGCTCCTGCTCCGACGCATGCTCGGCGAGGCGTTGCGCCGCCGCCGTCAGGATCAGCACCGCACGCTTCGGGAGGTGTCGTCGGCGGCACGGGTGTCGCTCGGCTACCTCTCGGAAGTTGAGCGTGGGCAGAAGGAGGCCAGCTCCGAGCTGCTTGCCGCCATCTGTGACGCACTGGGAGTACGGCTCGCGGACCTGCTGCGCGAGGTGAGTGAGGATCTCGAGCTCGCCGAGCTGGCGGTGCCCGCGCGGGTCGGCGCGCCCACCGTGGTGGTTCCCGCCCGCGCCGCGGTCGTCGACCGGGCGGCCTGAGTTGGGCGTCCGGCGTCTTCCGGCGTCCCGCCGCGTCGGCTGTCCCGTTCACGTTCGGGGTCTGCTCCGTTCATGACGTGCGCTCCGTTCATGAGGTAGGTCTCGATGAGGTAGGTCTCGGTAGGTGTCTCGTTCGCGATGTCGGGCTGTGCTGGGCGCCGGGGCGTTCTGGACGCATACGGATCTCTTCACGGGGCACGCCGCAGGGAGCAGATGTCTCCGGCGTGAGAGGGGTCGAGTATGAGCGCCATCCGCAGCCCGTTGTCCGACGGGGCACGAAGCGTCACCGGTGAGGCCCTCCAGGGCACGTTGATCGACCTGATTGACCTGTCCCTGTCCGCCAAGCAGCTGCACTGGAACGTCACCGGGCGCACCTTCCGCAGTGTGCATCGCCAACTCGACGAGGTCGTCGACCTGGCGCGTCGTTACGCGGACGCCACCGCCGAACGTGCCGTCGCGATCGGGGTCAACCCGGACGGTCAGTCCTCGACGGTCGCCCGAGGCACCCACCTGCCGGGAGTGGGGGTGGGGTACATCCCGGATGAGAAGGTGATCCGGCAGACGACCGAGGTCCTTGCCGGGGTGGTCACGAGGATGCGTACCCGCATGGACGCGACCGAGAAGGCCGACCCGGTCACCCAGAACCTGATCATCGAGATCGTCCACGATCTGGAGGAGCAGCACTGGATGTTCCAGGCGATGGTGTGAGTCCCGCGCCGGGGGCGGTTTGCCCTCCCCCGAAAGGGCCATCCCCCGAAAGGGGTTGTCTGGTGGCGGGTGGCGGACCCCTCTGCGACTCTCCCGAGATAGTTCTCGTGGCGCAGGTTGGTGTCGATCGTCGTTCCCGGGCGGGCTCCCGGGCATGGCCCGCAGGGAAAGAAGATCGCGTGAATACCCCCGCGTGGCCGGAGGACGATGACGGCTGGTCGGAGTGCCGGCTGGTCCAGGTGTGCAAGAGCTGTAACGGGTTGGGCGAGCTGCTGGTGGTCTTCGCCACCGCGCGCGGCGGCTTTGTGCCGGCCTGCCGGGCATGTCTGGTCTGCGCGGGACGCGGCCGCACGGCGCTGCAGCCGCCCGTCTGAGTCCGCCGCGGGGTAACTGCCGCGGCTCCGGCGTGCGACGATCGATGTATGGCGAATGTCGTCCGCAAGATCTACCGCTATCTGTCGGCCTCGGCGAACCGGAAGTTCGACGAGAAGGCCGACCCGCGGGTGCAGATCGACCAGGCCATCGCGGAGGCCCGGCAGCAGCACGAGGCGCTGGTCCAGCAGGCGGCGCTTGTCGTGGGTAACCAGCGTCAGCTGGAGATGCGCATGGCACGCCAGGTGGACGAGGTCGCGAACCTCACCGAGTCCGCCCGGTCCTCGTTGCTGCTGGCTGACAACGCGCGAGCGGCCGGCGATCTGGCCACCGCGGCCGGCTACGAGGAGACGGCCCAGGCGTTCGCCAGCCAGCTGGTCTCGGCGGAGGCATCGCTGGAGGACCTGAAGAACCTGCACCGCCAGGCCGCCGCGTCGGCCCAGCAGGCCCGGACCGCGGTCGAGGACAACACCGTGCGGATGCAACGCCATCTCGCTGAGCGTGCTCGCCTGCTGACACAGATCGAGCACGCCGCCATGCAGGAGCAGATGACCAAGGCGATGGAGGGGATGTCCTCGCTCGCCCCGGCGGGGGACACGCCCACCCTCGGGGAGATCCGCGACAAGGTCGAGCAGCGCTACGCGGTCGCTCTCGGGCGCCATGAACTCGCCTCCCAGGGGATGGAGGCGCGGATGATCGAGGTGCGGCGCGCGACCATGGACGCCCGGGCCTCCTCCCGCCTCGCCGAGCTGCGCGGTGACATGGCGGCCGGGGGCCAGCTTCCCGCTGGCGCGGGCGGTTCCGCGGCGTCATCCGGTTCCGCGGTCAAGCCCACCGGCGGTGGGACGCCGTGAGTCGGAAGGCGGGACCGGCCGTGACCGGCTGGCCGGGGTGGGACGGGGTGCCGGGCGGGGCACTGCGGCCGGTGTTGCCGGACTGGGTGCGTGCCGATGTCGAACGCCGGTCGTTGCTGCGGGCCGAACGGCGCGCCGGGCGTGGCGTCCGGTGGGCGCGTCGTCGGGCGGCGGTGACCGCCTTCGGATGGACCGCCGTGGCCGCGGTGACGCCGGTCGCCGCCGTCGTGGACGGCTGGGGCTGGCTGGTTGTGGGCGGCGCGGCGATCATCAGGGCGGGTCTCGCCGGCTGGGAGACGGCCGTGATCCGGTGGGAGGACCGCGGGTTCGCCCTGCCGAGCGCCCCCGCTCCGCCGCCCTGGGCGTTGCGGCACTCGGCGGTCGCCGAGCCGTTGCGCCGTGGCGAGGCGGGTCTGGCGGCGCTCGTCGCGATGGCCCGGACGCTTGCTCCCGGCGCCGCCCGCGGCCCGGTGCGGGCG
>NZ_CDWTNB010000040.1:0-26663 GCF_977947065.1 Frankia sp. CgJB1 | reverse complement strand
TATGACGCCCGTCGAGTACGAGGCCGAGTTTGACGGGGAGCACCCACAAGCCGCATAATGGAGTTCTCTGCTAAATCGGGAACGCTCCACTGCGAAGTCTGCCGGTGCCGTTGACGAGGAAACCGTCTCGGATGCGCGATGCACCGCTTCCGGCCAGACGCCTCGGTGAAGACCGTCATAACCAGGGATTCTGGCCGGCAGGAATACTCCTCGCCGCGTTCGAGCGGGCCACCGGGGACGCCTGAGAACGGGAACCGTCCACGCGGAAGGTCCGCGTGGACGGCCGGTGGTCGGCGGGTTGTCAGCTCAGGGTCTTGTGGTAGACCTGCTGAAACGGTACAGTGCCACCCGTGTACTCTGGCACCAGATTGTCGGCCGAGGACTGGAACACGACCTGGGAGCCGTCAGTGCTGATCGTGGGAAACTGCGCCGAATAGTTGATGCTGGCACCGTCACTGTTTTGGTGGAGACGAGGGCCAGCGAACCGGTGTCCAGGCGCTTGACGAAGATGTCGCTGATGGCACCGGGCACCCCGGGCGATACATCTGTTGCATAGAACGCGCTGAAGACCACGGTGGTGCCGTCCTGGGAGATCCACGGCGCCGTCGCCGTTCGGTCGAACTGCCTGCCGTCCTGATCGGTCGACACGCGGGTCAGCTTGCCGGTCACGAGGTCCTTGAGGAAGATGTCGGTGAGCCCGTTGGCGTCGTCCGGCACGAGGTTCGTGGCCGGGGAGGAGAACGTCACTTTCGTCCCGTCGCCGGAGATCCGCGCCAGCGATGCGAAGTTGTCGTCACCCCACACACCGTCGGCTGTGACGGTGGCCGGCACGGTCTGCCCCGTGGTCAGGTCACGCATGAAGATGTCGCCGCTGCCGTTGACGTCACCAGCGACGAGGTCCGATGCGTAGGACAGGAATGACAGCCGGGTGCCGTCCGCGGACAGGCTGCTGACCACGCTCGAGCCGTTCCCGGCGGTGCCGGTTCCCGTCACCGACGCGAGCGTCGTCGTCCCCGTCGCCACGTTGTACACGAAGATCTGGTATGGCGCGCTGCTCGTCCGTGCGCTGAACGACACGGTCGAACCGTCCGCCGACACACTGAGCTGGAGGGCGCCGACGTGGCTGGAGAGCAGACCGGTCGGCGCGGAGACCAGGGTGACGTCCCCCGTGCGGTTGTCGCGGACGAACACGTCCTGCACACCGGTCTGGCCCGGCTGGCCTGGCACCAGTTCGCTGGAAAATGAGGTGAAGGCCGCGATCGACCCGTCGGCCGAAAGCGCCACCCCGCCGCTCGATGAACCCACGACCTGCGTGAACGTCGTGGTCGCCCGTCGCCCCTTGCCGGTCACGGTCTTGGCGACGGAGATCCGGGGCGTCGTCTGCGTGGTCAGGTCCCGCAGGAAGACGTCCCAGTCGCCGTTGGTGTCACCGGCCACCAGGTCGGACGCGGCCGACTCGAAGATGACGTACCGGCCGTCGGCGGAAACCTGCGAACCAGGAAAGTCCACCCGTGTGCTGTCGCTGGCGCCGCCCGTGCCACCCAGGGTTACCCGACACCAGTTCTACCGGGCCCAGGTCGGTCGTGAACGACCCGGCGGCGTGTGCCGGCGTCGCCGCGACAGTGGCGAGAGCGGTCCCCACCGCGACTGCCGCGGTACCGGCCGCGAAACGGGAACGGATGGATGCGCGGTTTGTTTTGTGCATTTCTACCTCATTCTCGGTCGGACATGACACTAATCCAAAAAAGAGATCGAGAGTGTGCGGAAAATCTTACGGAGTAATAATCTATAAGGCCGTTCCGTCATCGTCCGCGGAAGCGTGGAGAACCTTACGAGGTGGAGGCCGTCGGCGGGTTCGGGAATAGCAGCTGGGATGCAGAGAAGCCGTACTGAACACCGGCAACGCAAAACGGCCACCGCGTGATCCGCATCGAGTTCTGCCGGGAGCCCGGGTGAGGAGGAATACGCGGTGGCCGCAGCGGCGTACTGTGCTGAGACGACGATGGTGAGATATTGGCGGATCGGATCCTGGTTTCCTTTCTCTGTAAGCTTCTCCTTACGGCACCAGAACGATCTTGCCGGTCGTGCGTCGCTCTTCGAGTTCCCGGTGTGCCTCAGCCACCTTCTCCAGGGGATAGGTTCCACTGACGGTCACGGTGATCTCATCCCGGATGGCGAGGTCGAACAGCTCGGTGAGCCCCTCCCGCAGGGTGTGCGTGCTCAACAGCGGGGCGAGCGCGAAGCCCGTCACGGACTGATTCTTGAAAATGAGGCCGAGTAGCTCTGGTACGCCGAGCTGGAACTCCTGGATGTTGAGTGCCCCGTATATGACGAGTTCACCCAGCGGGGCGAGCGCGTCGAGACTCGCGGTCGTCACCGCGCCGCCGACCGATTCATAAATGATATCGGGACCGTTTCCGTCGCTCGCCGCGCGCGCCTGCTCAACCCAGTCGGGTCGGGTGTAGTCGACTCCTGCGTCAGCGCCGAGCGAACGGGCTGTGTCGAGCTTCTCGGCGGTACTCGCGGCGGCGATCACGCTCCTTGCCCCCGCGTGCTTGGCGAGTTGGACGAGAAGCGTGCCGACCCCACCGGCGGCGGCGCTGACCAGAACCGCCTTGCCCTTCGGCGGTGTCTGCCTGGTCAGGTGCAGGGCAGTGAGTCCCTGGACCATCAACGCCGTCGCATCCTCGAACGGTAGTTCCGGTGGAAGCGGGGCGACGAAGTCGGCGCTGATCAGGACATGGTCCGCGTAACCCCCGAATGACACGCCCGCGGCAAACAGCGGCGCGGCGACGCGGGCACCGATCCCGAGCCCGCCGACACCGGCCCCGACGGCTTCGACGGTGCCGGCAACCTCCATGCCGAGGACGGCAGGAAGATCGGGTGTCACCGCATACCGGTTCTCACGCATGAGGACCTCGGCGAAGTTGACGCCGGCCGCATGGACTCGGACGAGTACCTGACCGGGACCCGGCGCCGGAGTGGGAGTCTCGACGATCTCGAAGACCTCGGATCCGCCGAAACGGTGTATCTGGACAGCTTTCACGGTGTGTATACCTCGCTTACCCGGAATGCGTTGTTGTCTGGCCGCGGCTCCACGGTGGGATGCGCGCTCATCCGTGGTCGCGTATGTAGCGGACTAATCCGACGACGTCGTCAGGGACCAGGCGTCCGATGGCGCCGCTGGAGTAGACAGCTGTGATCACGCTGCCATTGGGGGCCAGGACGAAACCGGTTGACTGGAGGTACCGCCGCGGGTCGCCGGAGGATTCATCATTGATGTAGGCATCCGTCGCCTCGGCTATCCCGTCGACGTCGGCACTGTGACCGACGGGAAAATCGATGCGATGCTTGTCGACGAGTCTGCGGACGCTCTCCTCGTCGTCGACGGGCAGCGCGGCGACCCGGACATCGAGATCCGTGAGAACGTCGCCCGCCCGCTGGAACGCCGCGAGTTGTGCGTTGCAGTACGGGCACCACGATCCGCGATAGATCAGGACGACGCCGAAGTGGCCGGCCAGGTCCTCTGGCAGGCAGAGGGACCCTCCGCTGACCTTGGGAACCTGGACCTTCGGGAAGAGCTGGCCGTTGTCGAGCCGATTCATGATTGTTGCTCCCTCGCGCTGTCGCGTCGGGCGGTGTTGCCACTTTGAGTAGTGGACTGTCTAGTCCAGCGTACGGAGCTAGAATTGGACTTACAAGTCCAGTTTCGGTTAGCCTTACCGTCCGTGAGATCCATGAAGCCTGTGCCGATACTGACCCCTCGGGGTGCTGCGACCAGAGCCCGCATCGTGGCGGCCGCGGCCGAGCTGGTGCGCGAGCGCGGGGCGGCCGGCACGAGTCTGGACGATGTGATGGCTGTCACCGGGACCAGCAAGTCGCAGCTGTACCACTACTTCGCCAACAAGGACGACCTGATCCGGGCGGTGATACGGCAACAGGCGCAGCAGGTTGTCCAGGCCCAGCGTCCGGAGCTGGACTCCCTGGACTCCCTGGCCGCCCTGGGGCGCTGGCGAAACAAGATCATCGAGATACGGGCCGCGGTCGATCACACCGGCGGATGCCCGCTCGGGTCCCTGGCCAACGAGCTCGCCGATGGCGATCCGCGGACCCGTGGCGTCCTGCAGAGCTGCTTCACCGAATGGGAGTCCCCGCTGCTTGCCGGACTCACCGCGATGCGCGAGCGGGGAAGTCTTCGATCGGAAGCGGATCCGGCCGCGCTCGCCGAAGCCATCATGGCCGCACTGCAGGGCGGTCTGCTGCTGAGCAAGACTTATCGCACCGATCGCCCGCTCGTTCGAGCATTGGACATGGCCATCGACCATGTCCGCAGATACTCCTGCGATGATGAGACGTGATCTCGGGAATCGGTATTTCGGCTGGCCGCACGCAGTCGCGGGCCGTGCCAGGTGGCGTCCGCGGCCCAACCCTCCACGCAGGTGATCAGTGATCGGCAGCCACGACTCGTGGTGAGAGTGTAGGACACCCCGAACATACGGACGATCACGGTGGTGATCCGGGTCAGGGTCCAGCGCTGGTCACCCTGATTCTCGTTTTGAGATCAGGCCCGCCGCGCGGCCGGGCTACGCGCGCCCGTGGGACAGCTGCGCTCGCTGGGCGCGTTACTGCAGGTCAAGCACGGTGTTGGCCCTTAGGCGTCTTACAGGCGAGGTGCGCGGTGCGCGTGCGGGCGAGCAGGTCCGTCAGGGCCGGGGTGAGGTTGGGGGCTAGGGCGGCCGGTTCGACCAGCCGTCGGGCGGGGGCGGGAAGATCGGCGAGGTCGGCCTTGAAGCGGCGACCTCTCCCAACGTCGCCGGGCCGATGATCCGCCGGCCGCCCTGCATGACGAGCCGCAGCAGCGGCTCACCCAGGGAAGGTGGACGCTCGTCCCGGAGGCCGATCGTGTCGTTTGTGCCGGGCCGGCGGAAGACCTGTTTGCGGCCGGGCAGGGTCTGCTCGCCGGGCGACAGCTCGCACGGCGGGTGGCCAGAGAAGTGCCGGGGAGGGACGAGGTCTGCGAGGGGGCCACGGAAGACGCGTTGTCTGTACCCTCCGCCGAGGCCGGGGAACGGCGGTGGGCATGCCCTGGCGCATCCGCCTTCCGGTTCCCGTCGGTGAGTTCCTGTGACCGTTGCAGCAAGAGGTAGGGGAGTCGTAGCTACGCATGACGTCGGGGGTGGCGCGGGAAGGTCGCGGCGCGGGCGGCGGTGAAGTATCGCATGATTCCGGTGTGGCCGAGGGAGTAGCGCCCGGGCTGCGGCCAGACGGCGAGCCCGTGCGGCTCGTGGCCCACCGGGATCTCGGTCAACAGCCGGCCGGTCGTCGGGTCCGGCCCGCCGTTTCCGCCGTTCCCGCCGGTGTCGAACACGTACACGACGTTGCTGCGCCGGCCGGACAGCCACAGCCGGGTCCCGTCGGCGTTGACGTTGCCCATGTCGGGAATCCCGCCGCCGGGGATGGCCCAGTTTGCGACGATCTTCCTGGTGGTGAAGGAGATGACCGACACGGAGCCCCGATTTACAGACCGCCACTTTGGGGTGTCGCAGGCCTGCTCTGGGCGTCGCAGGACTGCTACTCCACGTACGCCACATCCGTGGACTCCACTCTACGGCCTGTCATCATGACGGTATGACGGGTAGCGATCTCGGGCGATGCCGGTGGAGCATGCTCGTGGTGGGCCTGGTGGCGGCCGTGGCGGTCGCGGGTTGCCGTGACACAGGCGCAGCGGATGTATCCCGTAGCCGACAGAACGTTGCGGCAGCGACATCGCAACCATCTGTGACGACGGTGCCACGTTTGCGGCAGGCGATGGTGACCGTGCAGGCCGGACGCTCGCGCACAGTCGTCGGGCTGAGCGTGGTGGCCCTGCACGGCCGGGTCACCGGCCCCGCGGCATCCACAGCGTGGACGATGCTGTCGGGACCGGCCCTGGCCCGGTTCGCCGGTGACACGCCAGACACGACGGTGACCCTCCCGGTTCCGGGCAACTACGTGTTCCAGTTGACCGCGACCGACCGGTCCGGCCGTTCACGATCCTCGCGGACCAGGCTGACCGCGCTGCGCTACGTCGCGCTGGGTGACTCGTATTCCTCCGGTGACGGAGCCGGCCCCGTCGCCGACTACCTCCCGGGCAGCTACCGGCTATTCGGTGGCTGCCGACGCTCGACCGCCGCCTACCCGGCTCTCGTCCACGCCGCCCTGGCCACCAAGGACCCGCCGCCGTCCGCGACGTCTGATCCACTGTTCACCTTCGGGGCCTGCGCGGGCGCACGCATCCGGGACTTCTCCACGTCGCAGGGGCCTGGCACCCCACCACAGGACACCTATCTGGACGGGCCGGCCGACACCGTCGGACTGGTCACCCTCACCGTCGGCGGCAACGACATCGGTTTCGCCGACATCGCGGTCTACTGTGCGGCACTGCACGTGACCACACTTCTCCCGTCCTGCCGGGAGCACTCCGCACCGGCCGTCGGGACTGCTCTGAACACCCTGCAGCCACAACTCACTGAGACCTACCGGGCTATCCGACGGGCCCCCAGCCTCGCCCCCGGGGCACGGATCCTCGTCCTGGGCTATCCCCGGCTGTTCCCCGACACTTTGGACGCCCCGTGCCCGGTCAGCGTCCTCGGGAAGCTGGGGGTACGCATCCAGCCGACCGACGCGGCCTGGTTCAACCAGACCGTCCACGACCTCAACAGCACGATCCGCGCCGCCGCGAGGGCGGCCGGCGTGACCTACGTGGACACCGAGAACGCCTTCGCCGGGCACGAGCTCTGCAGCAGTACAGGCAGTCCCCCCGACGTCGACCCCCTCGGAACGCCGTTCTCCGCCGCGTTCCACCCCAACGGCCAGAGGCAGCGCGCGCTGGCCACCGCGATCATCGCCGCCTACCTTCCCACCGGCCGTTGACCACATCCGAGGCTGACACATTCGAGACTGTCTCCGGGTCTGTCGGGGGTCTGTCAAAAACACCCCGGTCAAAAACACCCCTAGTCGGCGAGAACCAGGCGGTGGAGTTTGTCGGGGTAGAGGATCAGGTCGATGGTGGCGATCCGTCCGTCGCGCACGGTGAGGCCGGCGATGGCGATGACACCGGTCGATGTGCGCGCGACGATCCCGGCGGTGCCGTTGACCAGAGTTGGCTGGCAGTGCCGCGCGAAGCGGGGGCCTTGGATGGCGGTGTGCTGTGCGACGTCCGCGGAGCCGGTGAGCAGCGCGGGCGCGAGCCGGGTGCGTGAGCCGGTGTCGACGCGGAACACGACGTCGGGGTCGAGCACCGCGACGAGGGCGTCGAAGTCGCCGGCCCGGGCGGCGGCCAGGAACGCGGCGACGACCTTGCGCTGTGCGGCGAGGTCGGGGTCCGGGACCGTCGGGGCGCCTCGCACCCGCCGTCGGGCGCGGCTGACGAGCTGGCGGGCCGCGGCGGGGGTCCGGTCGACTATCGGGGCGATCTCCTCGAACGGCACGGCGAACATGTCGTGCAGGACGAACGCGAGCCGCTCGGACGGGGTGAGCGTCTCGAGCACGATGAGCAGCGCCAGGCCGACGGAGTCGGCGAGCACGGTCTGCTGCTCCGGGCCGTCACCGTCCTCGGCGCTGACGATCGGCTCGGGCAGCCAGGTGCCCACGAAGTCCTCCCGGCGCGCCTGGCGGGCACGCAGCATGTCGATGCACACCCGACCCACGACCGTCGTCAGCCAACCGCCGAGGTTGTTGATCGCCTCGTCGCCGGAGCGGCTCAGCCGCAGCCATGCCTCCTGGACGGCGTCCTCGGCCTCGCTGAGCGAACCGAGCATGCGGTACGCGACCGCCTGCAGCCGCGGGCGCTGGCGCTCGAACTGCTCGGCCTGCCACGTCGCATCGTCCATTGCCTGCACCCCTCGCTTGCACCCCTCCGGACCAGCCTCTCCTGAGCAGTTGACGAACGCGGCACCGCCGATGTGACGGGGCCACCCCCGTGACGCCACCCGTCTGGGTCCTGGGGACGGCTGGTAGCCGGTGGCCGGTGGCCGGTGGCCGGTGGCCGGTGGCCGGTGGGCGGTGGCCGGTGGGCGCGGCGGTCACATCTGTCCGGCGGGATCCGACAGACATCCGACGGACATCCGACAGGCAGGTGATCCGCGTACCCGTGGGTCAGGAGGAGCGCAGCAATAAGGATTGTCGTGTTCGGAGCGAACGGGCCGACCGGCCGGCTGCTGACCGAGCAGGCGCTGGCCGCCGGTTACGACGTCGTCGCGGTGACCAGGCGACCGGCGGAATTCCCGATTACGCACGAACGGCTCGACGTCGTGGGGGCCGACGTGCACGACGCCCAGGCCGTCGATCGGGCCGTCGAAGGAGCCGACGTGGTGCTGTCGACGCTTGGCGTGCCGTTCACGCGCGAACCGATCAACATCTACAGCGACGGAATCCGGAACATCACTGCGGCGATGTTCCGGCACGGGGTCAAGCGAGTGGTCGTGGTGAGCTCGAGTGCCACCGAGCCGCATCATCATGCCGATAGCGGTTTCCTGCTTAACCGGGTCCTCCAGCCGCTGATCATCGCGACGATCGGCAAGACGACCTACCGTGACATGCGCCGCATGGAGGAACTTCTGCGCGACAGCAACCTGGATTGGACGATCATGCGTCCCTCGGGTCTGTTCGATGCGCCCGGGGTGACGAGCTACGAGCTTCACGAGGACCAGGCGCCGGGTATCTTCACCAGCCGCATGGACCTGGCCGCGAGCCTGCTCGAACAGGTGACCGAGGTACGGTTCGTGCACAAGGCGGTCGCCGTGACGACCCGCGAAGGCGCCCCGACGCTATTTCAGATGTTGCGCCGGGAGGCATTCAAGCGGGACTGACCTCAGCAAACGCGGCCGGCGGCCGGCGCCGGCCTCATGGGACAGGGCGGCCGGCGCCGGCTGGTGGTGTTGTTCGTTACTTGTTCAGTGCGGCGGCGGTGTTCAGTGTCTTGCCGGTGCTGGACGTTCCACCCAGCACGTACACCCGGCCGTCACCACCGGTCGCCGCGGCATGCCCGGCCCGGGTAGAGGGGGAGCTGGTCGGTCCGGCGGCCCACCGGTCGTCCTTCGGGGTGTAGACCTGCACCGCCCCGGTGACGTTCCCGGCGCTGTCCCGCCCGCCGATGATGTAGACCCGGCCGTCGGGGCCGGTCGCCCCGGCGGCACCCGCGACGCCGTCCGGCAGGTCGGACATCTGGGCCCACGAGCCCTTCTCGGCCGCATCCGAACCCGGTGTGTAGGCGAAGACGTCGGTGGCCGCCCGCTGTGCGGAGCCGCCGCCAGCCCCGATGCCGCCGGCGGCCAGGATCCGGCCGTCCGGCAGGGCCGTCAGGACCGGAGCCCTGTTCGCGGGCGGCGGCGCTCCGGCCGTCGACCAGCTGTCCGAGCCGGGATCGTAGATCGCCAGGGTCTTCGCGTCGAGAACGTAGATCCTGCCGTCGGTGCCGCGGACCGCGCTCGGGTCACCCATGGCGCTCGGCAGGGGCTTCCCCGCCGACCAGCTTCCGTCGGACGGGGTGTACACCTCGACGATGTCCGTGGGCTGGTTCGAGCTGCCGGACCGGCCGCCGATCGCGTAGATCCGGCCATCGAGGTCGGTCGCGGCGGCGAGATGGGTACGCGCGGTCGGCAGATCGGGCGCGTCCGTCCAGGCGTTCTTCCGCGGGTCGTAGACCTGGACCGTTCCCACCGGCGTCAGGGGGGCGACGCCCGGTGGTGACGTGGGTGAGCCGGTGCCCGTCGGTGATGCGGGCGTGGTCGGTGAACCGGTCGGACTCGCGCCGGGTGATCCGGCCAGCGGCTTCCGGGTCAGGCTGGCCGGACCCACCGTCGATGTCGTCGCGGAACTTCCGGGCGTCCCGGTGGGGGCTGGCGACTGCGTCGGTGATGCGGGTGTGGCGGCCGGTGAAGTTGGTGTGGTGGTTGGTGACGCGGTCGGGCCGGGCGTTGCCGTGGGCGTCCCCGTAGGCGAGCCCGGGGCGCCGCCGCCGGCGCCCGTCTCGGCGGCTTGGCCGCCGATCGCATAGATCCGTCCGTCACATCCCGTGGTGGCCGCGAGATGGGCACGGGGAACTGGCAGGGCGGTAACCGTCTCCCAGCTTTGCAACGGGCCGGCGATCTGGGGCAGCGACGGGCATCTGCCGGTCGGTGCTGCCGCCTCGGCCACCGAGCTGAGCAGCCCCGGCGCGGCCAGGGCTGCTGCCAGCGTGGCGGTCAGGACGAAGGCACGCGAGGCGCACCGACGTGATGTACGGGACCAGTTCATGAAGTCTCCCCCCTCTGAGGACCGCGGGTGCGGCCCTGACCGACGGGTGGATGGCATGGGCAGATGACGGTGCACGCGCGAGAACTAGCTGTACGTTGTGCATCCTGACGCTGTGCATTCCCATTGATTCGAAGAGTAATCTCCGTTGGGTTCGGTGCCCGCGGGTCCACCCGGACGGGACGAGTGGGCCTGACGCGGTGCGGGACCATCCCCCGACGGGGGTGGGTGGCGCGGGTCAGAGGTGGCCGCGGCGGACCAACAGGGCCAGGACGCAGGCCGACGGGGCCATCGGCAGCCATACCATGATCATTCGGTAGCCGGGGGCGGCCGGCGCCACGACCACCATCCGGTCGACCGGAAGCCCGGCCGCGAGATGGCAGGCGAACGTCTGGATGCCGCCGAGCACCGGGGGGAACTTGTCGGCGACCACCAGCACGCTCGGCACGTCGACCGGGCCGGTACCGGCCCCGGCGGTACTGACCCCGGCGGGATCGGTACCCGGGGCCGGTCCGGTCCTCGCCGGGCGGATCGGCGCGTTCGGATCATCGGTGGGGCCCGGCGGGAGGGGAAATCCCCTCACGCGTCGTCCGGCCGGCGACGAGGCTGAACGAGCCGCCAGGCAGAAGTCCTCAGAGCTTGCGGCCCACTCCGCAGAACTGCTGCACCTCGGCCGGGATACCGAGATCATTGGAGGCCGGCCGCCACCGCGAGCACGAGACGACGCCGGGCTCGAGCAGCTCGACCCGGTCGAAGAACACGGCGATCTGTTTCGCGTCGCGAAAGACAATGGGTGGTGTGGCGTTCTCGTTCCAGAACTGCCGCACCCGCTCCGCCTCCTCGGGATAGACCTCGTTGCTGGCGTGGGCGATGGCCAGATAACTACCGGACGGCACAGCATCCAGGAGCCGGTGCACGATCCGCAGCGCTTCCTCGGCATCCTGAACGAAGTTCAGCACCCCCAGCAGGGTGAGCGCGACCGGCCGGGTGAAGTCCAGCGTTCGGGCCGCGGCTTCCAGGATTCGGTCGGTATCCCGGATGTCGGCCTCGAGGTAGTTGGTGGCGCCCTCCGGGGTGCTGGTGAGCAGCGCTCGGGCATGCACCAGAACAAGAGGGTCGTTGTCGACGTAGACGATGCGCGATTCCGGTGTGATCTCCTGGGCGACCTCATGGGTGTTTCCGGCGGTGGGCAGCCCGGTCCCGATGTCGAGGAACTGACGGATACCTGCCTCGCCGGCCAGGAATTGCACGGCTCGGGTGAGGAAACCCCGGTCGGCGCGGGCGGTGTCGACGATGTGCGGAAGTATCTGCTGGACCTGGTCGCCCACCGCGCGGTCGGAGGCGAAGTTGTCCTTGCCACCGAGCCAGTAGTTCCAGACCCGGGCGGTGTGCGCGACATCCGAATTGAATTGGGGCTTCTCCGCCAGCCCCTCGGGGGCATATGCGTCGTCGGTCATGTTTGGGTCCTTCCTCCGCTTCGGTGGATTCTGCCTGGTGTGAGCGTAGTCCTCTGCCCGCTCGTCACCCGGAGCCGGTTCGCCGGTCCGGTTCACCGGTCCGGTGCGGCGGTCCGGTGCGGCGGTCCGGTGCGGCGTCCCGACAACCAGCCCGGGACTGTCCCTCTCGCCTCGTGGGAAACCTCCGCGGCGGAGCTGGAAGCCAGATTTATGACCGTCTACCACAACGCCCCGAGGACTACCACAATGCCCCAAGGAACACCAGTGATTCGTCTCCCCTACTGGGACGGTTCCGCAAGCAGCACGGTCGCGAACCGCGATGCAACGGGCCATCGTGAGGCAACGGGCCATGAGGCAACGGATCGTGAGGCCGTCGCGGCAGGTGAGAGTGCATGCCGATGTGCGGGGTAGGCCGGTGGGGTCTGCGGATCGCCGGCCGGAACCGAGTCCACCCCGGTCCGGGACGACCCGCGCGGGCCCGGGATCGGTACCGCGACGGATGAAGGGAGCGGTGCGATGGCGACCATGCTGACCGTCGCGGAACGTCACGACGCGCTCGTCCGGGCGCTGGATCTCTTCGACGCGCAGGTGCGGGCGGTGCCGCCCGGCGGGTGGGATGCGCCCACGCCCTGCCGGGACTGGAACGTCCGCGCGCTCGTCAACCACCTCACCGTGGAGCAGCTATGGGTGCCGCCGCTGCTGGCCGGCCTCACCATGGCTGACATCGGCCCCCGGTTCGACGGCGATCAGCTCGGGGCGGATCCCGTGGCGAGCTGGCCGGCGGCGGCCCGTGGGGCACGGGACGCCTGGAACCGCCCGGGAGCCTGGGCGTCGGTGCCGGTCCTCTCCTTCGGCCCCACGCCGGCGAGCGAGTACGCCTTCCAGTTGACCGCTGATCTACTGATCCACGGCTGGGATCTGGCGCGGGCGATCGACATGCACGGCCGGCGGGCCGGTGACACCTCGTTGGCGGCGGGCGTCGGGTCCGACCGGGACCTCGTGCACCGGGTCCACGAGCACTTGGCGTCGCAGATCGACGCTTGGCGGGCGGCCGGCATCTTCGCCCGCCCGGTGCCGGTCCCGGATGACGCCGACGAGTGGACGAGGCTGCTGGCCCTCACCGGCCGCTCGCCCGACTGGCGGCCCGGATCCGGCGGATAGCTCGGCACAACGGATATCAGCACAACGGGTAGATGAGGATGGGGGCGCCCGACCCGCCGGGTGCGGAGGTAGCCGGGGCCGCGCAGCTGTGTTGCGGGCTCGGTGCCGTGGGTGTAGACGGGTCCTCGCCACTTGGCACCGGGTGTTTCGCCCCGCCCGCATCCGTCGGTGCCGGTGACACGGTGGCCGGCGAAGGCCCGTTCTTCGGGGAGGGGCCCACCGTGAGTGGCGAGGGATCCGAGCCGCCGCCGATGCCCAGCCTGCCGATCGCTGCCGGCAGCGAGCCGTCCTTGGCGACGGGGACCTCGGCCGCTGCCGCGGCGCCCTCGGCGCGTCCCCAGCTCACCCGTAACCCGGACGTCGCGATCAGACCGCCGACGGCGAACGCGGCCACGGCGCTCACAACGACGAGCAGGGCCAGGAGCAGCCGCACGGTGCGACGGTCACCGGAATCCACCGGAAAGCTCACGACCGTCTCCGACCGTCCGGCGTATCGATACCTGGAGTGAATACCCGTGAGCACAACTGTAGGCGTCGGTATCCGACGGCGGCCACGGAATCCCTCCGCATTGGGTGACCGTAGCTGATCGCGACGGGCTCCGCGGGGCAGCGGCACGCCGGATGGGAGTCGGATCTTGGGCCGAGGGGCCGCCCGGGTCTCGCCGGGCTCAGGAGCTCAGGAGCTCAGGACGCCGGCTCCCGTCCCGCCACTCGGTCCCGCCTCCCGCTCGGCCAGCAGCACCGCGAGGTCGTCCTGCAGCCTGCCGTCCACATGGGCGCGCAGAGCCCCGGCGAGACGGTCGAGTGCGTCGTCCTGGCTGCCGCCCCGCAGCAGGTCCAGATGATCGTCCAGGGGGAAGAACCGCCCCCGGCCGTCCCGGGCCTCGGTGAGACCGTCGGTGAACAGCAGCATCCGATCGCCGACCGCCCAGCTCGCCGTCGTGACGGAGAAGCGCTCGGCCAGCCCGAGTGGCGGACTGGGCGACTTCAGTTCCAGCGTGGTGCACTCGTCCGCCGAGACCAGCCGCGGCGGGTGATGCCCGGCCGAGCACAGGCCCAGCCGACCGTCCGGGTGGATGTCGACGATGAGCGCCGTCACGAAGTCCTCGGGTTCGGCCTCCCGACCCACCGCGCGGGCGCAGGCGGCGGCCACCTGTTCCGGGTCGAGCCAGGTCACCGCCGCCTCGCGGAAGGCGCCGAGCACTATCGAGGCCAGCCGGACCGCCGGCAGGCCCTTGCCGCGGACATCACCGATGATCATCCGGATGCTCTGCGAGGTGGAGACGACCTCGTAGAGATCGCCACCCACCGACGCCTCCTGGGCGGCGGAGAGGTACCGAGCCGCGAAACCGGCCCCGTTGAGCCGGCTTGGGACCGCCGGTAGCAGTGCCTGCTGCGCGACCTCGGCAACCGCTTTGACCTGGTGCAGTTGTGAGCGTTGCCGCTCCCGGTGCGCGCAGATGTAGACGGCGATCACGGACTGGAGGGCGACCAGCGTAGTCGCGGCGAGATGCGGACCGGTCCCGAACCAATGATCCCAGAACCCGGAGAGGAGTGCCGTGATCACTGTCAGCGCTCCGACCGCGGCGGTGACTCGGGGTGGACTGGTCGCCGCGATGATCAGTGGCCCGAGACCGAAGTACCCGACCAGGATCAGGCCGGGCGTCGCGTCGAGGACGATGACCGTGACGAGGACGAGCGTTCCGGCGATGAGGGGACGGACATCCTCCACCCCGCGGAGCCTGCTGAGTCTGCTCAGTCCGCCGGGTCCGCCAGCGCCTGAACGACATCTTCGCATGGGTCATTGTCCCGGCCGGATCGGGGTTCCGTGAGAGGCCCTCGCATTTCGGCTATTCGGTAACACCCCGCTACCCGTAAGGTCAGGTTGGTCCGTGGACCAGGTCGGCCTGTGGGCCAGGTCGGGTCGGGTGCCCGTCGGGTCAGATCGTCAGATCGCGTGGGCCGAGCGTTCTCCCGGCTGATGGAGGTGCCAGCGCTCGCTGTCCTCCAGCTGCGCCGCGAGGGAGATCAGCAAGGTCTCGCTGTTCGCCGGCCCCATCAGCTGGGCGCCGACGGGCAGTCCCGCCGCGGTGCGTCCGGCCGGTACGTTGACGGCCGGCCAACCGAGGACGTTCCACGGCCAGGTGTAGGGGCACGCCGCCACGATCGCCTGGTCGGTGGCCCAGTTGCTCTCCCGGTTGAGCTCGCCCACCCGGGGCGGCGGCGTGGCGGTTGTCGGGGCGAGTATGACGTCGACCCGCCGGAAGATGCGGCCGATGTTGAGCCGGGCCAGTGGCTCCGCGGCGCGTGTCAGCGGGAGGAACGGGCGCAGCATCCGTCCGGTCCGCGCGTTGGCCATGGTCCGCGGGTCGAGCAGGGTGGGATCGGGCACCCGCCCGGCCCAGTCGCGGATGCCGTCCATGGACCGCGGCAGGAAGATCGTGCCAAGCAGGCCGTAGGGCGGCTCCACCGGCACGATGTCGTGCCCGCAGCGGGCCAGGATCTCGGCCAGCCGTTCCACGGCGGCCCGGACGGCCGGATCGAGGGCCACCGGCATCCCGCTGTACGGGTGGTGCAGGGAGAGCCCGATCCGCAAGCGGGAAGGGGGATGGCCGGCGGCGGTGAGGAACGGCTCGGCCGGCGCCGGCGGTCGAGCCCGGTCGATGGGCAGGCTGCCGGACAGGATGTCGAGCAGCAGGGCCCCGTCGGCGACGGTTCTGGTTAGCGGGCCGTAGACAGTGAGCCCGTTGAACTGCTCGCGGACCGGGGCGCTCGAGATGCGCCCGCGCTGCGGTTTGATCCCGACCAGGTGGGTCCAGGCGGCGGGGATGCGCACGGAGCCCGCCCCGTCCGAACCGATCGCCGCCGGTACCAGCCCCGCAGCCACCGCGGCCGCCGCGCCTCCGGAGGAGCCGCCGGGAGAGTAGTCGAGATCCCACGGGTTACGGGTCACCCCGAACGCCCGGCCCTCGGTGAACGGCCACTGCCCGAACTCGGGGGTGTTGGTCTTGCCGATGATGATGGCACCGGCCGCCTTCAGCCATCGCACCATCTCGCTGTCCCGGACCGCGGGGGAGAATTCCCCCATCGCGCCGAAGGCCGTGGGGGTACCGGTCAGGTCGGTGTCGTCCTTGATCGCAATGGGCACGCCGAGTAGTGGTCGCCATCCCGTCGCGCCCCACCAGCTGCCGCGGGCGTCCCGGCTGAGTCGGCCGGACCGGCTCCCGCGGGCGGCGAGTGCGACGTCCGCCGCCTCGGCCTCTGCGAGGGCAGCCTCGGCCCGTACCCAGCGGAAGGCGTTAACGGTGGTTTGGGTCGCCGCTATCCGGGCCAACGCGGCTTCGACGAGCTCGCGGGACGTCATCTCGCCGGAGGCGAGGCGTGCGGCCAGTGTGCGGATGCCTTCGAGTGGACCGTTCCGGTCGGCTGCGGAGGACATTGTGGGCACATCCGACATCAGCCACCCCCTGACGCTCATGGCTGCTGTCCGAACCGTAGCCGACGCCGGGTCGTCCGCACCGTCGATCGCCCGATACCTCCCATTATCACCTGCTGTGGGTGCATTGGGGAAATATGATCTATGATCGATATATTGGTCGTTATGTGGCATTTGTGTGTTTATGGATAGTATTAGGTATCGGTGATGCGGCCCCGTGTCCCGTCAGGGCGCCCACATCGGGTTATCCGCATTGATTCCGGGTATGACAATGAGAAGTACGGCTAGTGAACATCCCGCCCGGTCGGGTTTCTCTGCGCGCCACGGGGAGCCGCCGGTAGTCCTGATCGTAGATGCGGCCCGGCCAGTTGGTCCGCGTCGGTCCCGGTCGGACGGGCTGAGCGTGATGCCAGCTCAGCCGTTGACCAGCTCAGCCATCGATTCCAGGTCGGACCCGGTCCCCAGGTCAGACACCGAACACCTTCCAGGGAGGAACCGAACGATGCCAATGGACCCGAGTTCAGTGATGCCGGAGCCCGCACGGACCGCGCCGCTTCCTGCCGACGACACGACCACGGTTCCGTTCGCGCGCCCCCCGGTCCCCCCGGTCCCCCCGGTCCCGACCGGTACCGAGAGTGTAGATTCCGGCCCGGCACCCGGCCTAAACGGTCACGGTTCCCCGGCGCCGAGCCCCGACGTCATCACCGCGACCACCGCCACCTCAAGTGTTAGTGGCCCGGGAAACGTCAGTAGCTCGGGCCTGGCCGATGCGGACACGACCACCCCGGGCACCAAGGCCAGAGTGGCCGGCGGAGCCGCCGAGGTGCGCCAGAAGGTCAACGAGGCCGTCCAGACCCTTGCTCCCCATGTGTCGGTCGCCACCGAGAAGACCCTCGCCACCAGCGGGAAAGCCGCGCGGTCCGTCGGGCAGCGGATGCGGAGCAACCTGAAGGCCACGGGCGGGGTCCTGGCCGGCACGGTGGTGCTGCTGCTGGTCCGGCGGGGACGGCCGCGCCGGGGATAAGTAATCCAACCACCTCGGTAGGGAGAAAACAATGATTACCTTCATTGTCGTCATGATTTTGCTCGGACTTGTCGCCGGGGCCGTCGCACGCGTGTTGCTGCCCGGCCGGGATCCCATCGGGATTCTCGGCACCATTGTGGTGGGAATCATCGGATCTTTCGTCGGAGGATTCCTCGGCTACGTCCTATTCAATAAGGATGTCGGCGAAGGCGCTCTGCAGCCGTCTGGCATTCTCGGGTCCATCATCGGTGCCATCCTGGTTCTCCTGGTGTGGCGGAACGTGGGGGGCCACGGCGGCCGGTCGGGGTCTACCCGCAGCCGTCGTTACGCCCGCCGGTAATCGCGATACCCGTCGGCGACCGGGTGACCGCGGCCCGGTCGGCAGCACGCAGAGCACCTGCTCTGACCCGACACCTGCTCCGGCCCGGGCCCTCCATACCTGCGGAGGACCCGGGCCGGAGCCTTCTGTGGTGTCGTTATGCGCCTTCGGTGTCGTTATGCGCCTTTGGTATCGTTTGGCGTCGGGTCGATTCTCCCGGGTGTGCCGCGTCGTCATCGTCGTCGCCGGGCGGTGGAGAAGAAGCGGAGCTGTCGTGCTCGTCGATCTTGCTGGTCCCGCTGAAGTTCCGTGCCCGTTCCGCGGCGTCGGCACTCGCGCCGGAGAACAGCCGGGCGTCCTCGGCGGCATCGGCATGCGCATCCGCGGGCGCGGTGCTCGTCCCGCCCCCCGTATCGGTCTCCGCCTCCCGGCTCGCACTGCCGGCGGTGGTAACCGCGGCCGAGTTCGTGGCAGCCATGATCGTGGGGGAGAGGAGACCCTGCACTGGGACGGGAACCACCCGCGCTGGTGCTTCGTCGAGGCGGATGCCGTTCGTCTTGCGGAGCCGGTCGGACCTGCTGCCGGGGTGGTCGCGGCCGTCGCGGTCATCGGGCCGGCCCTGATCCGGGAGGCGCAGACCGAGCAGGTGCGCGGAGGCGTCGAACTCGATGCGGGTCCGGGGCAGGGCTGTCGGATGGTTGTGCTGCACCCATCGGACGAGTGCCTCGCGCATGTGGCAGCGCAGGTCGAACACGGTCGGTCCGTCCTTGCCGCTGACCAGGACGCGGATGCGGATGTGATCACCGATGGCGTCGGTGACCTGCAGGACGCAGACCCGCTTGTCCCACAGGTCCGTGGCGTCCAAGACCCGGTGCATCTCGGCCCGCATCTCGTCGATCGGGATTGCCCAGTCCAGGTCCAGCTCGACGGCACCGAGGACCGCGGACTCTTTGCGGGTCCAGTTCTGGAATGGTGTCGTGGTGAAGTAGGTCGACGGAAGGACCATCCGCCGGTCATCCCAGATGTGGACGACGACGTAGGTGAGAGTGATCTCCTCGATCCTGCCCCACTCCTTCTCGACCACCACCACGTCGTCGACCCGGATGGCGTCGGTGAAGGCCAGCTGGAGTCCGGCGAAGACGTTGGACAGCGAGGTCTGGGCGGCCAGCCCCGCGACGATGCCGACCACGCCGGCCGAGGCGAAGATGCTGGCGCCGGCGACGCGGACGCTCGGGAACGTCATGAGCATCGAGGTGCCCGCGATGATCGAGATGATGACCACCGTGACCCGTCGGAGCAGGGTGACCTGGGTGCGCACCCGGCGGGCATGCCGGTTGTCGACGACATCCACCCGGTAGCGGGCGAGCGCGAGGTCCTCGAAGGTGAACGCGAGCACCGTGACGCACCAGGCGATTCCAGCGATAAGGGCGACATTGGACACCCGCAGGGCCGCCTCGGTCCAGGCCTGTTCAGCCGTGGAGTTGAGGCCGACGAGCAGGGCCACCAGCACGAGCGTGAGTCGCGTCGGCCGCTTACCGTGCTGTGCGAGATCGGCGACGATCTCCGAATGGCGGCCGATCCGTCTGGCCATGCGGTGCAGCAACACGGAGACGGCCAGGGCCAGCAGGAGCGCACCGCCCAGGATCGTCAGGACGGCGATGGTCGATCGCATGTCGGAGAAGGACAGATCGGGCGCGGCGCTCAGATGCACAGACAGGCTCCTCGTCCTGGGCCATGGGCAGGAGGGGACGGGCACCATGGCATGGTTGGACGGCGCGGGTCGCGAACCCGCGCCGGTGCGTCCTTCTCCACGTCTCTCGGTATCCCTCGCTACCCTCCGCGGCCCTCAGTATCCCTATCCCTCAGTATCCCTCCGGATCCTCCGGTGAGGATTCCGGCGACGGTGCTCCCCTCTCTACCAGGGGCGCAGGCACCCGGTGCGCCGGTCAGTTCTCCCGGGCGGGCAGGAAGCGGTACATCACGTAGAGGTCGACGTCGCCGAGCCAGGGATGGCGGAAGGCCGCCGGAAGGGTCCCGACGAGGCGGAACGCCAGCGAGCGCCACAGCGCGACCAACCGTGGATTGGCGGCGACGACGACGTTGAGCTGCATCGCCCGGTAGCCGAGATCGGCCGCGTACTCGATCATCTGCTCCGCGGCCTGCCGGCTGACGCTCTCCCAGCGGTCGCCCCCGGCTCCCCGGCCGCCGTAGTAGCTACGTCCCCCGTACGGCCCGTAGCCCTGGTACATTCCGGCCCCGCCGCGCGGAGCCCCGTGATCCACCCGCTTAGGATCAACGAGCAGTACCGCCTGGACGACATGATCTCCCAGGCCCGGCTGGCTCGGTGTGAGCAGTGCGGTCGCGATGATCGAGGTATCGCCCGGGCCGTCGTCCTCCTCCATCACCAGAACCTCGGCCGGCGGGGGCAGCATCCACGCGCTTTTCGCGACGTCCTCGTCGGTGTCCGGTGTCCAGGCGCAGGTCTCGCCCTCGACCACAACGGCCCGCCAGATCGGCCAGATCGCGCCCCAGTCTTCCTCTGATGCCCGCCGTGTCCGCACAGATCGATCCTGCCTGTTCACCGGGCCGGAAGGTAAAGGACCTGGAGCGCCGGACCCGCGGCAGTCACCCATCCTGGCATTCGGCGGCTCGGTCACCGGCCGGGTTTTAAGATCCGGTCGACGGCGTAATCGCTGCATCCCTGCAGATGAACCCGGCCCATCAGGTGATCGGGATGGTCGGCGCGGGGCCACACGGAGAGATTCGTCATGGCATAGCCGTCCGGGTGGTTGATCCAGCGTTCGCCGCTGAGATTCACCGCCCCATCGGTGCAGGTGATCCAGACGAGAAACGCACTGGTGGGAACCTTCGGACTGGTCGGCAGCGGAGAGAAGTCGAAAGTGGCCCACAACACGCCGCCGGGTGCGGCGATGATGCTCAGTAGATGATGAAACCCCTGCCCCCTGGTGCTGCACTAGCCTGCGGCCGGCTGCCGGACGGCCCGTACGCTGCACCTGGTAACAGGCAGAGCCTCCGGAGGCCGTCTCCTGAGTCGCCGGGCACCCGGGTCAGGGTGGGGGTGGGTCGATCTCGAGGTCGATGCGATCGCCGGCCCGCACGGACGCGATGATCGGATGGTCGGCTCCCAGACTCTCCCCGAGTGTGGCTAGAACATTTGCCTCTCCCCGAATGTGGCTAGAACATTTGCGCGTAGCGCATCTGCCGTCTCGGTCTCGCTGAGGGCGGACAGGTCGATCGCCAGATTGGCGGAGGCGATCAGGGTGGTCGGGTGGTCATCGCCGAGCCGGTTCCGCAGGTGAGAGACGGCGTCCTCGTCGAGACTCCGCGAGCTCATTATCTGGTTACTGTCGTAGCGGCAGTTGGCTAGATTGAGCATGCATGACACCGTGAAAGGGTGATCGTCGGAGAGAACGGCCCGTAATCTGTTCCCCGTTTCCTGGGCGAGGGCGCCGGCTTCGTCCGGGTCGCCATCGAGCCGAATGGCGACGACCAGTGCGTTAGCCGCCGCGAGGGTGTAGAGATTGTCCGCGCCAAGCCGGCGCTTGGCCTGTTGGAAGGTGTTCTCGGCCAGCTTTCGCGCAGCCGGTACCTCCCGGCTCAGGCACAGATCGCCCACCAGGCTGATGGCTGCGGTGAGGGTTTCAGGATGATCTTCTCCCACGTAGGTCCGGAACTTCTTGAAAGCCTCCTCCGAGGTATGGCGGGCCGCGCCCGCCCTGCGCGCCGTAGTGTGACCGCGTAGTTCCGCAAGGAGCGCAAGGTGTCCGGATGATTGATACCGAGGATATCCCGGCATCGGGTCAAGGTCTCCTGAAGGATTTTCAGGGATTCTCGGTAAAGGCCACATTCGCGTAGGTCCCGGGCGTGACTGTCGGCATACTGAAGGGTGAGGATGTCGTTTTCACCGCTTGCCCGCAGCTGACGGATGTAGACATCCTCTCCGGTCTCGAGCGCGAGCCGGAAGTCACCGAAGAAGCGCAGCGAGACCGCGATGTTGTTGGCCGTGCTGATCGCGCCCGGGTCGTCCAGGATCGCCATGTCCCGGTAGCGGGCGTAGGTGTCCTCGTCGAGGCGTCGGGCCTCCTGGTAGTCACCCATGCCGCGCAGGTCCCCGCCGAGTGCCCGCGCGGCGCGGAGCGTGAGGG
The DNA here is from genome assembly GCF_977947065.1 of Frankia sp. CgJB1. NCBI lineage: Bacteria > Bacillati > Actinomycetota > Actinomycetes > Frankiales > Frankiaceae > Frankia > Frankia sp. CgJB1. The sequence goes on along the minus strand of NZ_CDWTNB010000040.1, from coordinate 4,828 downwards.
CGTCGTTGCTGCCGAACAGGCGGGTCAGGCGATCGTGGGCAGGCTGGTCGAGTCCCTTGGCCTGGTCCGGCTCCCCCAGCGCCCGCAGGCTGTCGGCGAGGTCGAGAGCGAGCGTCAGGGTCCGCTTGTCGTTATCGCCGAAGACGTCACGCCAGATGTCGAGGGTGACGCTCGCCAGATCCCTGCATCCCCAGTGATCGCGTTGCTCGTAGAGACACTGGACCTGGTTCGAGACGAGCCGCGACACCTCCTCGGAGGCCGACCCCACCGCGCCGGAGGGCACCAGGTGCGGTCGGATCAGGGAGTAGCGGGGCCATGTCTCGGGGCGGTCGGGCTCCAGCGGGTCCGCCGCCGCCAGCAACGCATGGACCCGGCGGCGGACACCGGTGCGTTGGTCGGGTGTGAGGTCGTCGCGGATCACCGCCTGGACGAGCCGGTGTATCTCCAGGCTCTCGTTCTTCTGATCTACCCGGACCAGGGCGTGCTCGCTGATCTGCCGGACGGCCTTGGCCAGTACGAAGGAGTCCCGGAACTCCTGATCCTCGGCATCGGTCAGGTCACGTAGCCCCGCACCGGCAAAGATCTGCAGACTGATCGGTTCTGGGCCGAAGAAGGCACACAGCTCGGCGAGCCGCGCCGCCGTGGGAATCTCGCTGCGTAGCCGCTCCATGGACAGCAGCCAGGAGGGGGTAGGTCGGGATCTCGCCCTCGAGCAGCAGCGGCCCTGGGCTTCGGTCAAGAAGTTCCAGGTACCGTTCCGCGGTCATCCCGGTCTCGGCGTGCCAGGCGCCGGCGTGCTCGAGCGCCAGCGGAAGGTCCCCCAGCGCCTCGGCGAGCTGCGTGGCGACCTCCGTGGTCAGCGCCGGAGCCCGCCGCCGCAACAACGCGACACTCTCCTCCCGGCTGAACATACCGATCTCCACCCGCTCCTGCCTGCCCTGCCAGCGCTGGTTGCGCGAGGTGATGAGCACGTGCCCGGGGCCATGCGGGATCAGTGGCGCCACATCATCGGGGGAGTCGGCGTTGTCGAAGACGAGGAGCCAGCGTGGGTACGGATCACCCCGGCGCAGGGCGTTCACCACCTCGTCAACCGGTTCCCGCCCCTCCCGGTGCGGCAGGCCCAGGTCGGCGGCCAACCGAGCCAGACTGCTGCGGACCAGCGCCGTCTGGTCGCACCCGATCCAGCAGACCAGATCATAGGACGCCCCGAACCGGAACACATACTCCGTGGCTACCTGCATCTTACCCACGCCGGCGAGGCCCTGCAGAACCTGGGTACTGACGGGCGCCCCGCCCACCCCGAAAAAGCGGTTGCGCAGCCCGACCAGGAGAGCCTCTCGTCCGATGAAGCTCGGGTTGTGCTCCGGTACCCCTGTCCAGACCTGGGGCGGCGAGCCGGGGAAACGCACGTTCGCCGCCACGCCGATCTCCCGGCGGAGTTGCGTGGCCCGGCGGGTCGGACGTCCCGTCGCGGCAAGCAGCGTCTGCCGTGCGGGCGCCTCGTCGAAACCGACGAGGTCGGCATACTCCCGGTTGGTGAACTCGGCCGGCAGCTGGAAGTCCTCGATGCGGACGGGCACGAGCAGCCGACCCGTCCCGTCCGGATCGCTCGCGACCGTCCTGCGCCATCTCTCCAACGCCGGCGGTGAGCGGACGTACGCCGATGACAGGATGACGACTGTTCGGAAATGACCGGCCGCGGGGACGGCGCCCTGATCGATCCGGTTCCCGGTGCCCGGGCCCGCCTGTTCCAGCCTCGTGGCGAAACCGGCGCTCTCGAGCTCGGTGGCGATCCAGTCCGCCCAGTTCCGGTCGGCGGAGGCGTAGCTCACCACGATGTTGGTCGGGATGGACACCGTGGTCCGCTCGAAGACCGCGAGATTGCGGCGGCGCTGCGTCTCGTCCAGCGTCGAGAGGGAGCGGACCTCCCCGTTGGTCAGGTACGAGGTAAGCCTTTCATAGGCGGCGAGAAGAGTGCCCTCCTGCAACGGGCGGTCCCCGAAGACCGCCAGGATCTCCTCGTACGCATAATACGGCTTGTATGGAACCTCCACATCGCCCCAGTACCGTTCCTTCTCCCGGGCGCTCATGTTCCGCAGAAACGGATCGAAGATCGCACGGGCGAAGTCCCGGCCCAGCTCAAGTTTTTTCTGCTCACCGTCCTCGACCCGCGTGGGCACCGGTAGATGGCCGATTTCACCGTCCTTGTCCTGTGCGCTGATCGACTGGGCGACGGCGGCGGCACCCTCGATGCTCTGGGTACTGAGTGTGAAGCAGTTTACGACGATATCGGGCAACTGCACGGTGCATATTCCGGCGGTGTCGCTCAGCCCGGTCCGGCTGTCGATGAGGATCCAGTCGTAGGACGACCGCATGTTCTCCGCGAGTGCGTCGATGAAATCGGCCCCGTTGTGCGTGTCGTAGAAGGTGCTCCAGTCGAAGGTGCTGAGCCGGCGGGAGTAGGCTGCGTCGTGACGACCGGAGCAGACGAAGTCGATTGTGCCGTTGGCCGGAAAGGACCAGGTCAGAGACACCGCGTACGGCATGATCGCGGTCGCCCGCTCGAACCAGTCTTCCTCGCCGGCGGTCGGCAGCGACATCACCGTCGCGGTGAAATCCCAGATCATGTCCATGACGCCGCGGGTCGTCCGCAGATCCGGGTCGTGGTGGAACGGATGGAAGTACCGGTGGAGCCCGGGCGTCTCCAGATCCCAGTCGACGACGAGCACCCGCCGTCCGTTGCTGGCGAGCAGCCATGCGACGTTGGCGAGCGCCATGGATCGGCCCGTGCCGCCCTTGTAGGAATAGAAGGTGACGATGCGTCCCGAATCCCGTTCGTTCACTGGCGCCCTCTCCTACGGGCCGTTGAGGAACGGACGGCGGCGGTGGCTCGGCGGGCGCTGGCGGAAGATGGTCTGGCCGGCGAAGATGCGCGCCTGCAGATCCGTCAGGATCTGCACGAGCGCGTCCGCGAACTTCTCGTGGGACTGCACCTGCTCCTGGAAGAGACCGTCTCGGCGCAGCATGTTGTTCGGCAGGGCGCTGGCGAGGGTCTCGAACAGCCGTTCTCTGTTTTCGTGCGTCTCCTCGTCGTCCGGATTCCAGGGCACGAGCACCCCGGTCGTCGGTTCGTTCCGCTGGTCGTATTCGAGCAGCGCGCTACGGAACGGTTCCATGGTGGCGGTCCACAGATCGACGATGAAGACGACGATCTCGTTGCGCGTGCGCGACCGCTTGAGCAGCGTGGAGATGCCGGTCTGCAGCATGACGATGTCCGAAGACATCTCCTGGCCCGCGGCAATGAACTGGGCGGAGACGCAGACCCGTTGCTTGTGATGCGGATGGTAGGGCTTCCACTCGTCGTACTGGCTGCCGTAGTAGCTCAAGTGCCGGCGCAGGGCGGCGAGTTCGCTGGCCGAAGTCACGGCGAGAACGAAGGTGACTCGCTTCGGACCGCCGACGTGGTCGGCCGGCTCCGGGCCGGCTTCCTGCGTGCGGACAGCGGTGGAAGGTCCGTCCCGGTCACCACGGGGCCCAATGTACGTGGCCGGCCCGGTTCCCGCCGTCGACTCGAGGATACTTGTCGGCCCGGTCACCGGGTGTGTCGTGGGTTCGGTACCGGCCAGACCCGTGCCCTGGTCTGCCTCTGCCTCGGTCGAGGCCACCGAGTGCGGCGGCGGGACCGGGTCCTGGATCAACTCCGGCACCTCGGACCGAGGCGGGGCAGGGCGCCGGTCACCCCATTGATCAAACGCGCTGGGCACGGTGTCGAAGCCGGGGATCTCCGCCATGGGCGGCAGAGCGGTCTCTGCCGCGAGTCGTACGATCCGATCGGACAAAGCTACCAGGAACTCCTGGTACTCGTCGTGGTTCCGGTTCAGCTGGAGAAGATACCGTAAGCCGAACTTGGCGTACTCTTGACCGAGATCTTCGTGATTGTACTGCAGTCGGGCCAGAATCGAGGGCGGCGGGCGTAAGGGGATCCACATCACTGGTAGGAGGACGGGTGCCCGCCCCGCGCCCGTCTCCTCCAGGTGGCGGAGGCGGTCCTCGAAAACTTGCCATTCCCGGCCGCAGTACTCACTTGTAAAAAAGGTGGGGGAGCATATGGCGACGAAAGTTCGGCAGCGGGCCAACGCCGAGGCGAGTTCCCGTGACCAGGCGTCGCCCGGTCGGATACTCGAGGTATCGAGAAACCCCACCTCGTCTGCCCTCGGATGCCCGCAGCGGACCCGGACCTCGTGCCGCAGATCCCGGAAGAAGCGGGCGAGAAACGGGCCGTCCTCGCCGTCCGCGCGGGCGTAGCTGAGAAAGAAGTACAGCGGCGGCCCGTCCGTCGCCTCAGGCATGTCCGTCGGTATCGGGCCCGGCCGGCCGGTCGAACCGTAGTCGGTCTGGCCGACCGGGGGCATCGGAGCGGTCTTTTCCGGTACGAGGCGGTCGCTCACCCCTCGATCTGTGAATGATCTCCCCCGGCACCGAGGCCCCCTCTTTCCAACACGGTGTGGCCGGAACGCGCTGCGACCACACGTCACAACCTGTGCGGGTGCAGGCAAGTGAGAACTGAGTCTACGGCGTGGTCTCCCAGCCGGTTGTCGTCTAGATTGCAGGTGTGGGCGGCGGTGACCGGCGGCAAAGTGCAGCAGGCGCTGCGGTGTCAGGTGCCGCTCTCGTGGTCTGTCCGGGAAACCAGCAAAGGACGGGATGGGGGACCGGCGGATCCGGGTCGATGTCGTCGTCGCCGGGCAGGCCTCAATGCCGCTTCTACTAGTTGGATCTTGATGGTCGTCGGTGTGTTGGTTCCGGCTGTTCTGTCTGGTTGCCGGCA
>NZ_CDWTNB010000039.1:0-27182 GCF_977947065.1 Frankia sp. CgJB1 | reverse complement strand
CGAGCAGCCGTTCGGCCAGTGCGTCGGCGCGTTCGATGTCCTCGAGGGTGGCCCGCGTGCGCCGCTCGACCTCCAGGACCGCCGCCAGCAGCTCGGCGGACAGCCGGGTGCGGGCGGCGACCCGGGCGACGCTGCCCGGCGCGGTGGGTACGGCGGACCGGGTGGTGGTGGTCGGACGAGAAGTCAGATGCGCCAGAGTCACACTCCAGTGATATCGCGGCTGGTACGCACCGCAACGTCTTGACTTCTCGGCGAATCCGGGGATCAGCATTGCCCCACAGGGCATCCACAGGGTCGCGGCAGGTTACCCACCGGCTTGTCGACAGGTTTATCCACATAACGATCTTTGTGTGGTAAACGTCATATTCCCGAAGGCCGGGATGCCGGTCGCGGTTCCGATATTCCGGTCCATGCACGTAGCCGGATGATCCTGTTACAGTATGCACCGACAAGATCGGGGGCCACATGACAGGGTGGGACGACCCGCACCGGCAGCCGCAGCAGCCTGGGCCGTACGGACAGCCGCCGCGGCCGCCTCATGGCCAGGCCGGCGGGCCGGGCCCGACGCCGTACCCGATCGGCCCGCCGCAGTCCTCCCCGGGTCCCGGCCCGGGCCAGGGTTACCCGCCGGTACCGCCGAAGTCGGTCGCGGTCGCGCTGCTGCTGACCTTCCTGTGGCTGGGCGTGGGCCACATCTACGCCGGCAGGACCACCACGGGTGTCGTGCTCCTGATCGCCGACCTGTTCCTGTGGATGTTCTCCTTCTTCATCGTCACACTGATCATCACTGTTCCGGTGTGGTTCATCGTGTGGGTGATCGCCATGGTCAGCTCCGCCTCGGCGGTCCAGGAGTACAACACCCGGCTCGGCTACCCGCGCGGCTGACCACCGCGGGCGAGCAGGGCGTCCACCAACCGGCGGGCGTCGGCGAGATCGACCGGGTCGGCGACGAACAGGATGCGGTACATCATCGGTGCCATGACCCCCTCGACGATCTCACCGACCCCGGGGGCGGGTTCACCGTGACGCGCGGCCCGTTCGACGATGACCCCGATCTGCTTGCGGATGTATAGGTCACAGCAGCACGCCGGCCGGTCGCCGCCGCAGGAAGCGACCAGGTCGCGCAGGAACGCCCGGCCCGTGGGGGAGGACATCTCCTCCAGGCGACGGCATGCCACCACCGGCGCACCGAACTGCGGGGGGGCGAGCGAGGTGCGGGTGGCGTTCGTGCCGCAACGCGCCACCCCGCGCTGGGACCTGCCCATCTCGGTCCGCCAGGCGGTGGCGACCGGCCGGCTTTCCCCGCGGCGGTGGTGGCGGCGGCCAGCCGCCGCGGACCGCCGCGCCATCGAGGCGGCCCTGTTACGTACGCATGGATCTGCATTCCCTGAGCCGTGCGACGGCCTGGACGCCGCGAGCGTCAGCGCGTTGCTGGCCGCGCTGACCGAGCTGGCCACCGGCGGCATCGCGGTCTGCTGCGCGCTGCACGAGCTGCACCTGGCCCGTGCCCTGTTCGACCGGGCAGTGGTCATCGACCGGGCGGTACTCGCCGACGGGCCCGCCGGCCAGGTGCTGCCCGCCGGCGTGAGTGGCCTCGGCTGGCTGACCGGGCCACTGGGGTACCCGTTCATGCAGCGCGCCCTGGTCACCACCCTGGCCGTCGGCGTGGCCGCACCGGTCGCCGGGGTGTGGGCCACCAGCCGCCGCCTGGTGTACCTGACCGACGCGATGAGCCTCGCCATCCTCGCCGCCGCCGCCGCGCTGCTCGGCGCCTCCCTGCTGGCCGGCGGGCTGGTCGCGGCGGCGGTGATGGCGCTGCTGGTCGCCGTGCTGGTGGTCCGGGCTCGGCTGCCGGAGGACAGCGCCATCGGGGTGGTCGGGCAGGGACTGTTCGCCCTCGGGGTGATCGGGGTATCGCAAAGCACCGAGCCTCGTGCCCTCTCGCACGTGCTGTTCGGCAACCCGCTGACCGTCACCACCACCGATGTGATCATCGAGTTGGCGATCGCCGCGCTGGTCATCGCCGCGGCCGCGGGATGCCTGCCGCTGCTGGTCGCCACCACCTTCGACCCGGGCCACGCCCGCACCCTCGGCGTGCGCACCGGCCTGGTCGACACCGCGGTCATCCTCGGGCTCGGCCTCGTAGTCGTGATCGGCCTGACCACCGTCGGAGTCCTGATGGCGCTGACGCTGTGCATCGCCCCGGCCGCCGCCGCCCGGCTGCTGGCCGCCGGCCTCGGCGTCACCGCCGGGCTGGTCGGGCTGCTGGCCAGCTACCACCTCGACCTGCCCGCCGGCCCCGTGGTCGGGGTACTCGCGGTCACCGAGGTCGCCGCCGCCGCGCTGACCCGCACCGCCCGCCCCGGCCCCCGCACCGACCATGGGCGTGTGCCGCTGGCCGGCTGCGACCAAACCACCACCGGCCAAGGGAGAACATCCTGACCACCAATCCGACAACCCCACTGGCCGGCCCCGCCGGCCGGCCCGATGGCACCGGCCGGGCCAACGCCGCCGCCCTCAAGGCGGTCGTCCGCGACATGCTGCTGCTGGACGACAGCCACACGGTGGTCATCCAGCAGCTGGCCTGCGCCGAGCCGGGCTGCCCACCTGTGGAAACCGTCATTGCCGTGCTGTCCGCGGGCGCGCCGACGCGCCGATGGACGCTGCACCAGCCGATGGCCGAGCTGACCGCCGAGTCCGTTCGCGCCGCCCTGTCACCTGAAGGAGAAAAAGAATGACTGATACCCGGGTACCCGTCACCGTGCTGACCGGTTTTCTCGGTTCCGGCAAGACCACCCTGCTCAACCGCATCCTCAGCGAACAGCACGGCCTGCGCATCGCCGTCATCGAGAACGAGTTCGGCGAGCTCGGCGTCGACGACGCCCTCGTCCTGGACGCCGAAGAAGAAATCTTCGAGATGAACAACGGCTGCATCTGCTGCACCGTGCGCGGGGATCTCATCCGCATCCTCGGCACGCTGATGCGCCGCCGCGACCGCTTCGACCGGATCCTGGTGGAGACCACCGGCCTGGCCGACCCCGCGCCCGTGGCGCAGACCTTCTTCGTCGACGACGAGATCCGCGGCCAGCTGCGCCTGGACGCGATCATCACCCTCGTCGACGCCAGGCACATCCTCACCCACCTCGACGAGGTCAAACCCGACGGGGTGGAGAACGAGGCCGTCGAGCAGGTCGCCTTCGCCGACCGGCCTCGTGCTCAACAAGACCGACCTGGTCGACCCCGACCAGCTGGGCGGCATCCAGACCCGGCTGCGGCAGATCAACGCCCTCGCCGACATCATCCCGGCGCAGCACGCGAAGATCGACCTGGCTGCCATCCTCGACGTCGGCGCGTTCGACCTCTCCCACGTCCTGCAGACCGACCCGCAGTTCCTGCAGAGCACCGACCACCAGCACGACGCCACCGTCACCTCGGTCGGCATCGACACCCCAGGTGACGTCGACATCGACAAGCTCAACGCCTGGCTCGGCAAGCTCCTCGCGAGCAAGGGCGTGGACATCTTCCGGTCTAAAGGCATCCTCGCCCTGGCCGGCAACGACCGCCAGTACGTCTTCCAGGGCGTGCACATGCTCTTCGACGGCGACACCGGCCGCCCTTGGCGCGAGAACGAACCACGCACCAACCGGCTGGTCTTCATCGGCCGCAACCTCGACCGCGCCGAACTGGAGACCGGGTTCACCGCCTGCCTCACCACCGCCGCATGAGCACCGCGACCATCGAAGCCCCGCTGTGGCAGGCCAGGATCGACGAGACCCCCGTCGCCGTGAGCGCGGCCGGCGGGCTGCTCGCCGTGGCCGGCGCCGACGGGACCTGCGCCATCCACCAGGCCGACACCGGTGAGCCCGCCGCCTCCCTGTCGGTCGACGGCGGCCTGCTCGACGCCGCGTTCTCCCCCGACGGTGCCCACCTGGCGCTGACCGGCCCCACCGGCTACCGGCTGTGGCACACCACCGGCCAGCAGCACAGCCCGTACGGCACGGCCGGCTGGTCCGCCCGCGCCCGCTGGTACGGCGCCAACCGGGTGGCGGTCGCCTGCGGCCGGCACGTCCGGGTGCACGCCGCCGAGGGCAGCCTGCTGTGGTGCACCGGCCCGGCGCCCAGCACCGTCACCGACCTCGCCTGGCTGCGGGCGGGCCGCGAGGTCGTCGCCGCCGCCTACGGCGGCGCCTACCGCTACGCCCGGCACAGCACCGACCCGGTCGAACACCTGCGCTACCCGGGCTCGCACCTCGCGATCGCCGTCGGCGCCAACGACCGGTGGGTCTGCACCGGCAACCAGGACCGCAGCGTGCACATCTGGCGCACCCGCGACCGGCAGGAACTGGAGATGCCGGGCTACCTGGGCAAGGTCACCCAGCTGGCGTTCGACCCCACCGGGCGATGGCTCGCCAACAACGGCGCCCCCGACGTCACCGTCTGGGACTTCGCCGGCAAAGGCCCCGGCTGCTGCGCGGTCACGACACCATCACCGCGCTCGCCTGGCAGCCCGCGACCGGCGCCGGCCTGGCCACCTGCGCCACCGCCGCGCCCGGCCGCCCCGCCCGACCGGCGCACCGGTTCGACCTCGACGCCCCGGCCACCGCCCTCACCTGGCTCGACCAGCGGCGCATCCTCATCGCCACCCGCGCCGGCACCCTGTACGCGTTCGACACCGGCGCCTACCTGGAAGGCGGCCGTTAAGGAGGGTCTGACCTGCCCGGCATCCGGCCAGGCGGGAAACCGCGCTCGTGCTGGTCGACCTCCAGCGCTGGATCCTCACCATGCCATGGGCTCCGATTGCGCGACGGCCTGGCCGGGACCGGGACGAAAACCGTGCTCGTAACAGCCGAGCTCAGGGCCGGTCGGTGGCGGTGGTTGTCCCTGACCGGTCGGGGATGAAGATCTCCTCGATGGCCAGGCTGAAGATGTCGGCGAGGGTGAAGGCCAGGAGAAGGCTGGGGTCGTACCGTTCGGTCTCGATCGCGTTGATGGTCTGCCGGGATACCCGGCATCGGTCGGCCAGGTCGGCCTGGCTCCACCGGCGTTCCGCCCGCAGCACGCGCAGCTGGTTCTTCATCGGCGTAGACGGGTGCGTAGGTCTGCGATCAGCAGCCACATCGCCACGCCGCCGATGGTGATTATCTGGGTGAGCTGGCGTAGCTGGACGATGCCAGCGGCGTCGAGCAGAGCGGCTAGCTGAAGCCCTACCAGGACTGCCGCGAAGGCAATCGCCATACTCTCCAGTTGGATCTTGCGCTGGTACTCGTCGGCGCGGCGGAAGGCGCGCAGCAATACCCATGCCACGGCGAGCGTGAACGCGCCGCTGACCCCCAGCCACCAGGCCTCCTGGGCGGCGGTCTGGTCAGGGTCGCTGCCCAGGGCCAGAGCGATCCCTCCGAGGGTGGCGACGGGGAGATCGTCCAGGAAGATCGCCCTGCGGGCGGCACGTGTCACGTTGTCCTGCCGCGTCTCATCGATCATGGTACGAATGTAAAGCTAGCTTTACATCAAGTCAAGTTTGCTTGTCATAGGCGGCTCTGGACATCGATGCAGAAGGATACGGCTACGTAGGCGTACCCGTATCCTTGGGGAGGAGTGAGAGGAGACCGGCGTGGCCGACGCCACCACGCGGCTGGACGCTGAACTCGACCGTCGCCTGGGCCAGGCTCAACAGACCGGCCCCGCGCTCTGGCCGTCCTCGACCTCGCCGGGCTAAGCCGCGGCCCGGTTCTAACGCCGCCAGGGGGAACGCGACCCGGGGCGCGGCGCCGGCTCGGTCGCCGCCCAGATCCGCCGCCACCGTGCCGTCGGAGTGTTCGGGGCGCCACGCAGCCGCGCGGAGACCGCCGCCGACCCCGTGGCCCCACCCGTCCCACCCGGTCGGGGGACCACCCGCAGGCTGGTTCGACCGGGGAAGCCCCCACCACCGGCCGCACCACCGGTGTTCCCGGCGCCCGTCGCGGCGACGTCCGGGGCCGAGCGCGTCGCCGGCACCTGCGCCGCATCCCCGGCCTGCGCCTCCTCGGCCGTCCCAGCCGTCCCAGCCGCACCGGGCAGACCCGAGGCGAAGGCCTCCCGCGTCGCCTCCCACCAGGAGGTCGCGTCCTCGACGCAGAGCCGGTCGACCTCGGCGGCCAGCCGCGCGGTGAACGCCCGCACATCCTCACCCGGCGCGGGGCGCATCGGCCGGCCGAACCGCACCCACACCGGCGGACGGCCCGCCACCGGCCAGGACCGTCCCCGCGGCATCGCCGCGTACGCACCCCGCAGCCCCACCGGAATCACCGGCACCCCCGCGTTGATCGCCAGATAGGCGGCCCCCAACCGGAACCGGCCCCGCGCCCCGTCCCGCGACCGCGTCCCCTCCGGGAAGATCACCAGGTTCCAGCCGTCCCCCAGCAGGTTCATCGGCGTCGCCGACGGCGCCCCACCGTGCCGTTCGATCGGCACCGTCGCGAACGCGAACGCACTCGACGCCCCCCGCCAGGCACTGTCGAAGAAATAGTCCGCCGCCGCCGTCACCGCCGTACGCGCCCGCACCCACCCGGGCACCGTGCACAACAGCAGCGGGGCGTCCAGATGACTGCTGTGATTCGACACGATGATCACCGGGGTGTCGCGGGCCCCGTCGAACGCCTCCGCCCCGTGCACCGCCACCGTCAGCGCCGTCCGCAGCAGCGGGCGCATCGCCCCGCGCAGAAACACCCCCTGGGCGGCCCGCGCCGCCGGGCGACGCGCCCACGCGGTCGGGAACTCCCGCGGCACCTCGGGGATCCGATGCGCCTCGGCGCTGCCCGGGACCGGCCCGCGGCCACCCGGCCGCCACCCGGCCACCACCGCCCGCAGCCCCACACCCCGTCGCGGCCTACCCGCCATCCCGTTCACCTCTGCCCCTGCCGATCCGGTCCACCGCTGGCACCTGTGCTCCGCCGCGCATGGCCACCGCGTCCCACCCGGCGACCGCACGATCCGTGACCCGCATCTCCCGCGGTCACCGTACTTCGGCGATCAGATGGGGTGGGGAGTGCAGATAGGTGATAGACGGATCACGGCCCACCGATCCAGACACCATCTCCAACGCATCCGCCAACGTCGACGCCGCCCGGAACCCCAGCCGCGCGCACGCCGCCCGATCACCGCCCACCCACACCACATCCCCCACATGGGCCATCGCCGGCGCCGCCTCATACCAGCGGTGGAACGGATGCACCCCGTGATGAGCAAGCGACGTCCGATACAGCGACGCATACCAGGGATCGGTGGCGTACTGCCGTTCGAACTTCGCCTCCACCGTCGCCGCCTCGGTCGACTCGGCGAGCACCTCCTCGTAGAAGTCCACGTAGGAGGGGTGGTGCAGCTGGGAGAACCGCGGCGCCAGCGGATGGTAGACGATCAACGCCCCGTTCTCGCGGACCACCGGCCGCCCCCGGTACCGGCCGAAAACCTCCCCGAGCGCGCCGTGCGCCGCCAGCACCGGGTTGACCACCGCCCCCGCGTCGAACGGCCCGAACGGGCCCAGCCCGACGACGACGACGTCGCTCTGCCCGTCGACGGTGATCCGCTGCTGGGCGTCGACCGCCGCCGCCGCGGCCGCCGCGACCGCCGTAGGATCCCCCGCGCTCACCGAGGTGACCGCATAGTCGGCGGCGAAGTCACGCAGCAGCCGGCGGCGCGCCCGCGACCCCACCAGCTCCAGGCCACGGCCCAGCCCGACCGCCATCGCCTGATCGGCCAGCGACCACTCCCACTCCCGGCGGGTCAGGAACGGATAGTGCACCGGCGCCGTCGCGGCGTTCACCGTCACCGCGACGGCGAACACCCGCACCGCCTCGCACAGCAGCCGACCCATCCGCGCCGCCGGGCCCGCCGCCGCACCAACCCCCCCATCCCCGGGCAGGCCGGCGCGGCGGACCGCCGCGGCGACGCTGTGCACGTGACGCAGCGTCGCATACGACGACAGGCCGGTCACGAGCCCGCCCGCACCGACCGCCGCTGGGCTCTGCGCGACCCCGACATGCACCAGCAGGTCGGCGGTGGCGACCCGGCGGGAAACCTCCACCTGCTCGTCGGCGCCGGTCACCCCCACGACGGTGAGATTGTCCGGATCCTCCGCGTCATGGCTGCGCAACTGCCCGGGCCAGAACGAGCGGAACACCCGCTCCCCGACGATCCGCTCCACCTCGCCGGCGCTCAACCGCCGGTTCAACCCGTTCGCCACGACCAGCGCCACATCGTCGACACCGGCCGCCGCCGCCGTCGTCAGCACCGCCTCGATGACCCGCCCCCGCACATCCGGGCGACGCATCCGCGGCAACGGCGTCGACAGATCGTCAAAACTGATCGTTAGCCGCATCCCCGGACGCAGCAACGCCGCCAGCGGCTCGCTGCCCACCGGCGCCGCCAACGCCGCGGCGATCGCCGCCTCGACGTCACCGGCCCCGGGCAGCGACTCGGGCGGATAGACCACCCGCGTCCCGAGCGGGAACTGCTCGAGCAGCACGCCCTCACCCTGGTGCACCAGCAGCGGGGGAGTCCGCTCGTCGACCTCGAGCACGAACCCCGGTCTCACCAGCACGATCCCTTCCACGTCCGGCACGAAGGGACAACCCCTCCGTGTTGGCGCCCTGCCCGGCGGCGCAGCCCCACCATGCCCCCACCTGCCATGCCCCCACCTGCCATGCCCCCACCCACCCCGGCCCCCGCCCGATCCCGGCACGCCCGCTCACAGCGCCACCGTCGGATCGAACGCGATACGCACCGCACCGAGCCGACCCGCGCACAACGCATGCTCCAACGCCTCCCGCCAGCGGGTCAGCGGATACGTCGCCGCGACCACCCCGTCCAACGGGGCGCCGGCGGCCAACGCGAACGCCCGGGCCAGCACCGAGGGCGCCGCGCCGAGCCGCGCCGCCCCCACCAGCTCCAACCCCCGCGCCCACAACGGCGTCAGATCCACCCGGCCCGTGGGCACACCCGAAAGCACCACCCGCCCCCCCACCCGAGTCGTGCGCAGCGCCGTGGACAACGACGACGCCCGCCCCGCCGCGTCGAACGCGACATCCACCCCACCGAGCAGGAACGCCCCACCCGCCCGCGGCGACACCCGCATCGCCTGCGTGGCCCGACGCACCCCGGCGACCGCCCCGCCCGGGTCGAACACCACGTCCGCCCCGAACCGGCGCGCCAGCTCCGCCTGGCGGGGATACTTCGCCACCACCGCCACCTGCCCCGCCTCGGTATGGGCCCGCAACGCAAGCACCGTGCACAACCCGGCCGCCCCCGCCCCGACGACGAGGACCCGCTGCCCGGCGCCGACCCGCGCCCGGTCCACGGCATGCACCGCGGCGGCCAGCGGGTCGACGAGCACCGCCCGGGCATCCGGCAGCGTCGTGGGCACCGGGCACAGCTGCCCACGGTGGGCGAGCATCACCCGGCTCCACCCACCGCCGCCCACCCCCCGCGCCAACCCGCCGTCACCGACCCCGGGGCCACTGCCCGGCGCCGGGTCGACGACGACCCGGTCCCCGGCGGCCAGCACCCGCCCGTCATCCAACGTCACCGACTCCTGCACCTCGGCGACGACCTCCTGACCCGGCACGAACGGCAGACCCACCATCGCCGTCAGATAGGCCGACACCCGACCCGTCACCAACGCCAGATCCGACCCGCTGATCCCCGCCAGCCGCGGCCGCACCGTCACCCACCCCGGGCCCGGCACCACCGGATCACCATGCTCGACATAGCGCAGCGGCGCCGCCACCCCGGCCAGCCCCGACCACTCCGACCGTCCCGTCCCGACCAGCCGCGACGCCGCCTGCCGCGGCACCGACGCATACAGCTCCAACCCGCGGGTCACCGCCCACCCCCCGACACCACGACCCCCGCCGACCCCGAGCCCGGTCCTGGTCCCGAGCCCAAGGCCGCTGCCGGCATCCCACCCGCCCCCGCCGCCGCGGCCCGCAGGCCACGCTCCCGACGATCCCCGACGACCAGGCGCGGCTCCCCGGCCGCCGACGCCCACTCCTCGATCGGCCACCCCGCCCCCCGCGCCACCTGATGCAACGCGAGATCCGGGTTCACCGCCACCGGGTTACCGACCGCCCGCAGCAACGGCAGATCCGACTGGCTGTCCGCATACGCCCACGACACCCCCAGATCCGCCCCCAACACCCGCGCATGATGATCGATAAACGCCGCCCGCGCATCCCCGACCAGCGGCGAGGACTCCAACCGGCCGGTCAGCAGACCATCTGCACCCACCTCCAGCCGCGCGGCAATCACATCGTCGAACAACGGCGCGAACGGCCGCGTCAACACCTCCACCGCCCCGGTCAACAGCACCGTGCGATGCCCCGCCGCCCGATGCTCACGCACCCGACGGATCCCCGCCGGTTTCACCCGCCGCAGCAGAATGTCCCCGGCGACCTCCACCACCAGCCGCTCCAACTCCGCCGGATCCACCCCCGCGTAGCGCGCGTACACCGACCGCATCAGATGCCCCCGGTCACGACGCTCCGCACGCACATACCGCGGCAACGCCACCGCCAGCGACGCAAGCTCCCGCACCCGCCGCGGCGCCGAGGCGTCCGCCAACCGCATCCACAGATACGACTCGATCACCGTCGCCGACGCCACCGCCCCGTCCAGGTCGAACACCGCCAGCACCCCGTCACCGGCGGCCAGATGCCCCGACAGCCGCCGCGGCGGCGCGGGATCACGCGGCCGGCGCAGCACCGCCGTCACCGCCGGGCAGTGCACGTCCTGCAGATAGTGCCGCCAGTCGAAACACGCCGGATCAAACCCGAACTCCGCCTGATCGGCCGGGTCCATCGCCGCGTGCAACGCACCCGTGGCGTCGTCGACATAGACCAGCTCCGCCTTCGTGTACGCCCGGTACACATCCGAGTAGCGGCGCAGAAACCCCACCCGGCTCTCCGCCCGCTCCAACTCCCCGGCGAGCCGGCGCACCCGTTCCGACGGCGGGGCATGCTCCAGCGCCCGGCCCGCCAACCCCACCAACCCCACCAGCCGCTCCGAGCGACGCAGCTTCGCCTCCACCGCCGCCGCCCCCGCGAACGGCCACTCCGGCACCGCGAACGTCCCCCGGCCGCGCCGCGGCAACGGATCGGCCCGGAAATAGTCCCGCACATAGGCGTACAGATCCCGGAACAGCAACGGATTACGAAAACCCGAACACACCGTGTAATAGGCCGGGGTGCCCGGCGGCGGCACCACCGCCGCCGCCGCCAGGATCGCGTTGACAACCAGATCCACCGGGATGATGTCCACCACCGCGTCCGGGGAGGCGGGGAAGTCCGGCAGCTCACCGCGGCCATAGGCCAGGATCAGCGGCTCGGCCATCTTGAACCCCTCGATCCACCCCGGGAACGGCCGGCGCAGCGCGCTCTCGATAATCGAGGGACGGACGACCGTCAACGGCAGGTCCCCGTGATAATCCTCCAGATACCGCTCACCCAACGCCTTGGTGAACGTGTACGCATCCGTCCACCCCAGCACCTGCGCCCGCTCACCCCCGGCCGTCACCATCCGCCGCGCCGCCCACGCCCGGCGCAGCCGCTCCGCCTCCGCCGACACCGTTTGCGCCCCGGCGGCGGCGAACCGCCGCGACGCCTGCGCCCGAAACCGCGCCGAACACTCCGGCGCCCGCGAGGCGTCCTCGGTCTGCTGGCGCACCCGCGACGCCGCATCCCACTCGGCCCGCCAGTCCACGTCATGGGCCAGCGGCCCCTCGGCAATGTGCCCCGAACGCAACCCCGCCACATACGCCGTCGACACATGCACCAGATGAGGCCTGGCCCCCCCGGCCGCAAGCGCCCGCAGCAGCTCCGCCACCCCGCCGACGTTCGTGGTGAACGCCTCGTCGACCGGCGGGTCGAACGACACCTCCCCGGCACAGTGGATGACCACGTCGATGTCGGCGGGCAGATCCGGCATCGACGCCAGATCCCCCTCGATCACCTCCACCCGCTCGGCGAGCAGCGCCGCCACCCCCGCCGCACCCAACGCCTCCCGCAACCCGCGGAACGCCGGCTTCCGCATCATGCGCGCCAGCCGCGCGGCCCCGCTGTGACTGCCCCGCGGCCGCACCAGCGCCACCACCGCCGTGCCGGGGAAGTCCGACAGCAACCGTTCCAGCAGCGCCTCCCCGACGAACCCGGTCGCCCCGGTCACCAGGACCCGCCTGCCCGCGAGCCGCTCACGCAGCCCCACCCTGACCTCCGCTGCCGTCACCTGCACCGCCACCTGCTCGTCCGGTGAGCATCCGCTGCACCGCTGCGCCGCCTGGGCCCTGCTCGTCCGGGTGGGCACCCGCCCCTCCGGAGCTCGCCCGGAGGGCAACAGTAGGCGACGATCCGCCCCCGTGACGTCAACCGGCGCACCGCCTGCGTGTGCCCACGCCGAGGTACGCAGGGAAACCTACCGTCACCAGGGCAGCGCCGTGACGGGCAGCCCCACCACCCACCCGCCGAGATGACCCTGCGCGTCACTCCGGCAGCCGGACGAACACGCCGGCCTCAGCCACCCGCGGTCTCAGCCAGCGCCCGCAGCAGCCGCGTGCACGAACCGGTCAGCCCCCCACCGTTCGGCGAGCGCCCCCACCGGCGCCGCCGGCAGCAGATCGGCGAAAGCACCCACCGGCACGTCCCGCACCACCGCCACCACCCCCACCGCGGCACGCGCATAGTCCCGGGCGCCCTGCAACCGACGCCGCGCCCCGGCCGGCAGACCCACACCGCCGTCGGCGTCAACCGCGGCGAGCACCGCCGCGAGCGACCCGAACCGGGTCAGCAGCGCCGCGGCGGTCTTCGCCCCGATCCCCGCCACCCCCGGCAACCCGTCACTGGAATCACCGCGCAGCACCGCGAAATCGGCGTAGGCCCGCCCCGGAACGCCGTAGCGTGCCGTCACCGCCGCCTCGTCGACCACCGCGAACTTCTCCACCGCGTACCGCACCCGCACCCCGGCCGCGTCGTCGACGAGCTGGAACAGGTCCCGGTCACCGGTCAGGATGTCCACCTCCCCCCGGTGACGGGTCGCCAGCGTCGCGATCACATCGTCAGCCTCGAACCCGGCGGCCTCCGCCCGGGCGATCCCGAACGCGCCGAGGACCTCGCCGATGATCGGGAGCTGGACGAGCAGGTCGTCGTCCACCCGCTCGACCTGCCCTGCCCCGACCCCGCCGGCCCGGTGTGCCTTGTAGGACGCCAGCAGCGCCACCCGGAACGCCGGCCGCCAGTCGGCGTCGAAACACGCCACGACCCGCTTCGGGCGCACCTCGCCGATCTGCCGGGCCAGCACGTCGAGCAGTCCCCGCACCGCGTTCACCGGGGTGCCGTCAGGAGCCCGCACCGAACGCGGCACCCCGAAAAACGACCGGAAGTACAGCGACGGGGTGTCGACAAGCATCAGCCGCCCGTCCGCCCCCGCCCGCTCACCCACAAGCACCGTCCCACCCTCCCCACGCACACAGCCGGCACCCATCCCAACGGGACCAGACCACGGACCAGAAACATCCACATCATCCTCACCACGGACCAGAAACATCCACATCATCCTCTGTCCTCCTGCATACGCTCCGAACGTGCTGGAAGATCTCGACCGTCAAATCGTGCAGCTGCTGTGCCGAGATGGGCGTATGAGCTTCACCGACCTCGGCCGAGCCACCGGCCTGTCGGTCTCCGCCGTCCATCAACGCGTCCGACGCCTGGAACAGCGTGGAGTGATCACCTCCTACACGGCGCTCGTCGACCCCGCCCAGATCGGCCTCCCCCTGACCGCCTTCATCTCGATCACACCAATCGACCCGAGCCAACCCGACGACGCCGCCGACCGACTCGCCCACATCGTCGAGATCGAGGCCTGCCACAGCGTCGCCGGCGACGAGAGCTACCTGCTCAAGGTGCGGGTCGCCACCCCCGGCGACCTCGAGACGCTGCTGCAGCAGATCCGCGCCGCCGCGAACGTCTCCACCCGCACCATGGTCGTGCTCTCCACCCCCTACGAAGGACGCCCCCCGGACCGGACCGGCCGCCGCTCACCGCCTCAGGGCACGGCCACTACCCGGATCGAACAGATGGATCCGCGTCATATCCAGCGCGGCAGACTCACCACCGTGACCGACAACGCCCCCCGACCCGCCCGCACCATCCTGTACCGGGGCGGGCGCATCCACACCCCGGCCGACCCGTTCGCCACCGCGATGCTCACCGACGGCGACACCATCGCCTGGGTCGGCTGCGACGCCGCCGCCACCCGCCTCGGCGCTGACACCGTCATCGACCTCGACGACGCCCTGATCACCCCCGCCTTCGTCGACGCCCACGTCCACACCACCGCCACCGGCCTGGCCCTCTCCGGCCTCGACCTCACCGGCACCCCCACCCGCGCCGCCGCCCTCACCGCCCTCACCGCCCACGCCCACCGCCGCCCCGCCACCACCCTGTTCGCCACCGGCTGGGACGAGACCACCTGGGCCGACGACCCACGCCCGCTCACCGCCACCGACCTCGACCGCGCCGCCGACGGCGCCCACGTCTACCTCGCCCGCGTCGACGGCCACAGCGCGGTGATCTCCTCCGCGCTCGCCGCCGCCTCCGGTGCCCCCCACCACCCCGGCTGGCACCCCGACGGCACCGTCACCGGCCACGCCCACCACCTCGCCCGCCGGACCGCCGACGCCACCCTGACCCCCACCGGGCGCCGCGACGCCTGGAACACCACCCGCACCCGCGCCGCCGCCCTCGGCATCGTCGCCCTGCACGAGATGGCCGGACCCGACATCTCCTGCGCCGACGACCTCGCCGGCCTGCTCGCCCACGCCCGCACCGTCCCTGGGCCCGACATCGTCGGCTACTGGGCCGGAGACATCGCCACCGCCGTCGAACTCGGCACCGCCTGGGGCGGCGACGCCTTCGTCGACGGCTCCCTCGGCTCCCACACCGCCGCCCTGCACACCCCCTACACCGACGCCCCCCACACCTGCGCCACCACCCACCTCGACGCCGACACCATCCGCGACGCCGTCCTCGACTGCGCCGACGCCGGCCTGCAGGCCGGCTTCCACGCCATCGGCGATGCCGCCATCACCACCGTGCTGGACGGCTTCGAAGCCGCCGCCACCACCCTCGGCTACAACCGGATCACCGCCGCCCGCCACCGCCTCGAACACGCCGAAATGACCGCCCCCGACCACCTGCCCCGCATCGCCGCCCTCGGCCTCGTCGTCAGCGTCCAACCCGCCTTCGACGCCCGCTGGGGCGGCGAGAACGGCATGTACGCCACCCGCCTGGGCCCCACCCGTGCCGCCGCCATGAACCCCTTCGCCGCCATGAACCGCGCCGGCATCCCCCTGGCGTTCTCCTCCGACGCCCCCGTCACCCCCCTGGACCCCTGGGGCGCCGTACGCGCCGCCGTCACCCACCACACCCCCACCGCCCGCCTCTCCACCCGCGCCGCGTTCACCGCCGCAACCCGAGGCGGCTGGCGCGCCGCCCGCGCCGACACCGACGGCCACGGCACCCTCGCCCCCGGCGCCCCCGCCACCTACGCCGTCTGGGCCGTGCCCGGCGAACTCGTCGCCCAAGTCCCCGACGACCGCATCGCCGCCTGGTCCACCGACCCCCGCGGCGCCGTCGCCGGCCTGCCCGACCTGTCCGCACCCACCCCGACCTGCCTACGCACCGTCCTACGCGGCCGCATCCTCCACGACACCCTCACCTGAACATCACCGACCCGCACCTGAGCATCGTCCCCGCCCCACTGGGCACCCACCAGTCGCTTTGGTTTCGCCGGCGAATAGTGACACGGACCCGAGTCCCAGGCCGTCAAGACCGGCAGGACCGCCACACGCCCGCCGACCAGGGCCGGCGTGCTCAACGCGACCCACGTGACCGAAACTGGTCCGGTGACCCCACCGCACCAGGCGGCCGGTGACACGGCCCCCACCCCACCAGCCGTCCCCGAACCGCAGGTAAACGGCAAACCACGCACGGGCCCGCGGCCAGACCCAGCAGGCCTGCGACCCACCCTGCTCCGCCACACCCGACGCCCGCTCGCCGCCCTCCTCGGCGGCGCCCTGCTCTACCTCGCCACCCCACCGGTCGGCTGCTGGCCCTTGGCCCCCGTCGCGGTCACCCTGCTCACCCTCGCCGTCCGCAACCGGCGCCTGCGCGCCTCCTACGGCCTGGGACTGCTGTTCTCCCTCGCCTTCTGCATCCCCCTCCTGCGCTTCGTCTCCTTCGTCGGCGCCGACGGATGGCTCGTGCTCTCCCTCGCCGAAGCCGCCATCCTCGCCCTCGTCGCCCCCGCCACCACCCTCGTCTGGCGGCTACCCGGAGCCTGGCTGTGGACCGCCGCCGTCTGGGTCGCCCAGGAAACGCTGCGCAGCCGAGCCCCCTTCGGCGGCTTCCCCTGGGGACGACTCGCCTTCACCCAGCCCGACAGCCCCTTCACCGCCCTGGCAGCCCTCGGCGGCGCACCCGCCGTCACCGCCACCGTCGCCGCCACCGGCGCCCTCACCGCCCTCACCATCGTCAGGATCACCACCCCCACCCACGGCACCGGCACCGGCACCACACCCACCCCCCGCGCCCTCCCAACAGCCGCCGCGGCCCGCCGCCTCGCCGCCCCCATCCTCGGCACCGCCGCCCTCACCCTCACCGGTCTGCTCGTACCCCTGCCCACCACCCCCGAGCACGGCACCCTCACCGTCGCCGCCATCCAGGGAAACGTCCCCGCCGACGGCGGCTACCACGCCCTCGGCCGCGCCTTCCAGGTCACCGCCAACCACGTCACCGCCACCAGGCACCTCGCCACCGACGTCACCACCGGAACACGCCCACAACCCGACCTCGTCCTGTGGCCGGAGAACTCCTCCGACCTCGACCCCCTCACCAACCCCGCCGTCGCCACCGCCCTGCGCGCCGCCGCCCGCACCGCCGGCGCCCCCCTCCTCGTCGGCGCTGTCCTGGGCGGTCCCGGACCAGGCCACCTCCGCAACGCCGGCATGATCTGGACCGCCGACGGCTTCACCGGCCAGATGTACGTCAAACGCCACCCCGTCCCCTTCGCCGAATACCTCCCCGGCCGCGCCCTGCTCGAAAAACTCATCCACCGCTTCGCCGACGAGATGCCCAACGACTTCCTCGCCGGCACCACCCCCGGCACGCTCCACGCCGCCGGCACCACCATCGGAGACATCATCTGCTTCGAAGTCGCCTACGACGGCCTCGTCCGCGACACCGTCAACCACGGCGCCGATATCCTCGTCATCCAGACAAACAATGCCTCCTTCGGTCGCAAGGGTGAAAGCCAACAGCAACTCGCCATGTCACGCCTGCGCGCAGTCGAACACGGCCGGGCCACCGTCCAGGTCTCCACCAGCGGTGAAAGCGCCATCATCACCCCCGACGGCACCCTGCTTGCCAAAACCGGCCTCTACGAAGCAGGCATCCTCACCGCCGCGCTACCCCGACGTACCACCCGCACCCTCGCCGACCAGGCCGGGATCCTCCCGGAGGCGCTTCTCATCGCCCTCGGCCTGACCGCCATGATGGCAGGGGTGATCAACGCCCGGTGAACCCGCCCCACAAGCCCGGACCGTGACACCGCCAACGACGACACCAGCACCACCCGACCCGCCGCACAGCCCGCACCACCCGGGCCGGCATGACCAGCACCCCGTAACCGGCACACCACCAAACCCCATGACCCCGCGAAACGACACCGACAGCGCCACCCACCGTGACGCCACCCGGGCAGACACCGCCGCGGACATGGTCCCTGACCAGGAGAGGAAGCGCGTGGATCCCAACCGCGTTGTCGTCTGCGTCCCGACCTACAACGAGCGGGACAACCTACCGGACACCGCCCGCCGCCTGCGGACGGCCAACCCGACGGTCGACCTGCTCGTCATCGACGACGCCAGCCCCGACGGCACCGGGAAGATCGCCGACGAACTCGCCGCCTCCGACGACCACATCCACGTCCTGCACCGCGAAGGCAAATCCGGCCTCGGCACCGCCTACGTCGCCGGCTTCTCCTGGGCACTACGCCACGGCTACACCGTCATCGTCGAAATGGACGCCGACGGCTCCCACCAGCCCGAGCAACTACCCCGCCTGCTCGCCGCCCTCGACCACGCCGACCTCGTCATCGGATCCCGCTGGATACCCGGGGGAGAGGTCCGCAACTGGCCGCGGCGCCGCTTCCTGCTCTCCCGCGGCGCCAACCTCTATGTCCGCGCCGCCCTCGGCATACCCCTACGCGACGCCACCGCCGGCTTCCGCGCCTACCGCGCCGACGTCCTCCGCGACCGCGACCTGCACCGCGTCACCTCCCAGGGCTACTGCTTCCAGGTCGACCTCGCCTGGCAGGCCTGGCGCCGCGGCTTCCGCGTCCACGAAGTCCCCATCACCTTCGTCGAACGCGAACGCGGCACCTCCAAGATGAGCAACGCCGTCGTCGCCGAAGCCCTCTGGCGCGTCGCCTGGTGGGCCGCTATCACCCGACGCCACCGCCCCACCCCGAAGACAACCACCACCGACACCACACCCCACGGCACCACACCCCACGAGCCCCTCCACACCCCCCAGGACCGTAGCGTCACCTCCGGCCACGCCTGAATCCGACGCCCACCAGCCGAACCAGCCCCCACCACCGCCCAACCCGACCCGCGGCCGCACGGAACCAGCCGGCACAACACGATGCGACACCCGGCCGGACCCGACGCGGCCACCACAGCCGCCCGGGCACGGCTCAACCCGCCCCGTGCCCGGCACCCCCCACCGCACAAACGCAACACAAACGAACACAACACAACGAACCGACCGCGGACACGGCGGAAGGCCGGACACGGCAACCACCCCGCGCCCGACCCCTTACCGCACAACCATCCAAACGATCAGACCGATCAGGCTGAACGCCTGTCCGCACCGGTACCCCGCAGAACGGCCAACCGCTCCGCCAAGACCTCCTCAAGGTCATCCGTCGTCCGACGCTCCATCAGCATGTCCCAGTGCGTACGCGGCGGCTTCGCCTTCTTCGGCTCAGGCCGCTCACCATCGACGATGACCGATGCCCCACCACAAACCCTGCACTCCCACACCGACGGCACCTCGGCCTCAGCCGCGAAGGGCATGGTGAACTGGTGGCCGTTCGGACAGTCGTAGGACGCGGACTGCCGTGGGGCAAGCTCGGTGCTGCGGTCAGTCTCGTAGGACACAGCACCGAGACGGCTTCCCCGCAGGATGCGCTCGCCCATATAACTCCTCCGAGCGTCGAGACGTGTGCAACTACCCCTCGACAACGTTCCAGCCAGCCCAGACGTTCCCACCGACGAAGAACCACCAACACGACCATGAACACCCAGCGCTCCCACTCCACCACAAAACACCGCACCCCCCGCTCCCGAACCCTGCACACCACCACCATCGGCATCACCCGCGCCACCATCGGCATCCTCGCCCTCAGCCGCCCTGTCGACACCATCCGCCTCACCGGCGTCGACCGCGTCACAGCCGCCAGGCTCGCCCGACTTGCCGGCATCCGCGACCTCGCCCTCGGTGCCGGCCTCCTCCACGCCCTGACCACCCGCCGCGATACCACCACCTGGCTGTGGGCCGGAATGATCGCCGACGCCGCGGACGTTGCCGTCCTTACGACCGCCACCACCCGCGGCGAACTCCCACCCATGATCGGCACCGCCATGACCACCGCCGCCGTCCCCCTCACTCTGCCCCGACACCACCCGAACACCGATACACCACCGACCACCGACACCGGGGGAGAGCACCACCACCCCGCCCCGCCCACTCCAGCCCGCAGAAAGGCAGCCGTCGCACCATGACCGAGACCGACCCCCACGACACCACCACCCCCGCGGCCACCACCGGACCCGACAAAATCGTCAAGACCGACGAGCAGTGGCGCGCCGAACTCGACCCCGAGCGCTACGCCATCCTCCGCCGCGCCGCCACCGAACCCCCCTTCACCGGCGCCTACACCTACAGCAAAGAAAATGGCACCTACCGCTGCGGCGGCTGCGGCGCCGCCTTGTTCACTTCCGACACCAAATACGACTCCGGCTCCGGCTGGCCCAGCTTCACCCAACCCGCCGTCGCCGACGCCCTCGAACCCGTCGAAGACCATTCCCACGACATGATCCGCACCGAAGTCCGCTGCGCCCGCTGCGGCGGACACCTCGGCCACGTCTTCGACGACGGACCCGGCCCCACCGGCCAGCGCTACTGCATGAACAGCCTCGCCCTCGCCCTCGACCCGAACTCCCGCTAGAAAACCCCGACCGACCCGTCGACACCTCCACCCCCATCGGCCGGCCGTTCTTCCGCAAGGCGACCGCTCGCCGAGTGCGGTGCGGCCCGTCGTCACTGATGACGATCTTTCTCCATGCCTCGGCCCACACCTGCGGGTCGCCGTCGCCGCGGCGACGGCGACCCGGACCGAACATCTGCGGCTGGTGGCGCCGTGGCGCCCTACCTGGGGTGGCGGCTACCGGCGGGCCTGGAGCTGAAGGAACAAGTCGCGCACACCCGCGCCGAGGCGCAGCGGGGTGAGAGATCCGTCCGCGTTTTACGGGAGGTTCGTCCAACGGTGGGAAGCGACGTTGTTGTCGATCGACTGGCCAGCGCCTGTGCCCATCCCTGCGTCGAAGGTGTACGGGGCGAGGTCCGGGAGGTAGACGCCGTTGTAGACTCCCCGGCGAGCGCCGCTGTAATTCGTTCCCCAGTACAGCCAGACGTCGTCTAGGGAGCCCGGGTAGCCGTTGTTCCACAACGAGGAGATCTGGTTGCGGCAGCTGCCCCAATCGGCGGAGTCACCGAGGTACGAGGTGCACCACGAATTGCCGGAGGGGTCCACTGCCTCGGTGTCTCGCCACAGCCACAGGCGGCCGTCGGCCGTGGCGTTGGCGGAGGCGTCCGGGGCGGTGGCGGGGGCGCCGAAGGCCGGCCGGTTTGGCGGGCAGCACGGCCGCGCTGGCGGCCGCTACGGCCAGGGCACGGTAAATGGTGCGCATGATGGTCTCCCTTTTCGGTGTGTTCTTGGATGGTTTTCTCTTCCGCCCCGTCACATGCGGTCAGCGTAGCTGCGCAGTAATAGGGCGAGCTCGGGGCAAAGCTGCGAGCTGGAGCCGGTGGGCGGTATCCAGCTCTGCGTGGTATTGGCGGTTGAGCCGCTCGGCGTGCTCCAGGTCGAGCGCCTTGGCTTTCGCGGCCAGACCGGAAACGGCAGCGCAGCGTGCCTCGGTGACGGCAAATCCGATCTCCTGCTCACGGGGCAGCGAGGTCTCTTTCTGGTCCGGCAGGGCCTTCTCACGGAGCTCGGCAGGGCTGCGGTAAGGGCGACCGGCGGCGCGCATACATTCAGCCCACGGTTTGACGGCCTGGTCGAACCGCGGGTCTGCCAGCACGTGCTGTGAGCGGACCTGCGGGAGGGATTCCATGGTTACCTTCGCCTGGAACCAGGTAGGAAGGTCACCGTAGAGGGTGCGCTCGGCTTCCGACTGACAGCCCTGGGAGCTGCGCTGCAGCACCATGCCGTCAGGAGCGCGAGCGGTGACTTCAACAGGGTTCTGACCGTTTGCGGCCTTCAGGGCCTGCGCTCGGCGGGTGGGCGGCAGAGAGCGGAAGTATTTCTGGTTGACATCGGACTCGCGGGCCTTGGCCAACTCATCCTGAATGTCACTGCCGTAGCCGTGCCGGCGAGCCCAGGACAGATCATCGATGACGTAGGGAAACTCTCGGGCGTCGGGGACGGGAAACTGGGGAACGGGGTGATAGAATTCGTAATGAAGTAATTAATGCAAGCCAATATGCGTCTTCGCAGGTCACGGGCTCGC
The DNA here is from genome assembly GCF_977947065.1 of Frankia sp. CgJB1. Taxonomy (NCBI): domain Bacteria; kingdom Bacillati; phylum Actinomycetota; class Actinomycetes; order Frankiales; family Frankiaceae; genus Frankia; species Frankia sp. CgJB1. Next base: position 5,305 of record NZ_CDWTNB010000039.1, on the reverse strand, counting down.
GAGGACCCCGAAGTGAACAAGTTATTTTATTCCGAATCCATAGTTGAAGCCGTGTTCCCCCATACAATTGCGCAGCAGGAGTTGTTCCGCCTCATACAGCGTGGTCTTATCCTGCGCGGTGAGTTCCCGCAGCACCGGACTGAGGCCCGGGCCGCTGACGTGCTCCTGCTGTTGCCCAGACACGCCACCCAGCACGCCTGCACTCGCCGTGGAGACGGCGAATGCTGTGGCCAGCAGAAGCCCCGCGTTGCGCCTCAGCCTTTTCATGACGACCCTCCCTTCCGCTGTCATGTACGGGAAGCTAATATCGCTTCTTCTTTCTTTTCGTGAGGGCAGCATAGATCGGGTACACCGGTGTGTGACCCTGCCAGATGACAGGGTCACACCAGAACCAGAATCTGAAACTTGATGCCGTCAGACGGCACGGCGGGCTGCCCTGCACCTCTGGTGATCCATGGTGATCCAGGTGGTGGGCAAACACCTTCGGCGGGCATCCCACATGGTGAGCGCCCGCCTGCTCCGTGCCAGGTTCACGCCGGGCCCTCCCCCATCCCACCAAAAACGCCGATAATGAGCATTATGTCAAGTAGAGCCGGTCGCAGGGTCTCCCCTCCTCGGCCCCGTGCCGCTCAGCCGCAGTTGATCGACCGGCCCGGATGAACGTGACACATCTCGACCGGCGATGTCCCCCATCCGGATGCCGCCGGTCGAACCACACACGTCGAACCTCGCCACCGGTAATGATCAACGTTGATTATCTTGAAACGAGACGGTAGACGATTGTGCGAGCGCTGGCTGGACTCCGTCGGCCAGCCGTCGGCCGACGAATTTGGGGGACCTAGGCACGGTCTGCGGTCCCCAAACCGTGACTGGCTCCCCATAATTCGGCCACCGTCCGGATACCCTCCCCACCCGATGCGCCTACCCAGAGGCTCCGGGTGACCGGGCGGGCAGGTTGTGCAGACCGGCCTGGGCGGCGGCCGCCGTGCAGTATCCGGTGGACGGCGGCCAGATCCCAGCTGGCGCCGATCCGGATACCGGCGGCGAGCGGCACGCGCGCCGCGGACCGCGCCGACCACCAGACCCAGCGGGGTGCCAGCAACGCCTCGATCTCGGCGAGCACCCGCGCGATCTGGCCGGCCCCGGCCAGCGGATCCCGGCGGGCGAACCCGTCGGCCCGCAGCCGGGCGAGCCGGCCCGACTCCGGGTAGGACGGGGATGCCGACGTCACTGGTCGATTCTCACCGGCGGGTCCGACAGTTCACGCCCCTCCGGACCGCTTCTCACGGTCGCCGCACCGGTGCTCACGGTAGCAGCACCAGGGTCCGCGGCGCCTCCGGCGGCCGGTGGCAGCCCGGTGACGCGACGCGCCCGAAGAGCTACAAAGCCGAAATGCCCACGTTGGAAACGTTGAGCGGCAAGAATCCGACGACGGGAGATCGGAACCTTCGCGGGAAGAGGCGGTTTCATGGCAGGGCGGGACAACGAGTACGAACGCCCCATCCTGCTCAGCTGCGGCGGCTGCGACGTGCGCTGGACGGCGCTGACCGCGGCGCACTGCCCGTCCTGCCACGAGACCTTCGCCGGCACCACCACCGGCTTCGACGCGCATCGGGTGAAGGGGACCTGCCTTTCCCCGGAACGGGCCGGGTTGCGCCGCGACCGCGGATACTGGCTCAGCGGAGACGAACAGCCGCCCGGCCGCATCCTGCGGGTCTCCGACCGGCGGGGCGGTTCGGCCGGCCCCGCGGGCGCCGGCGGCGGCGCGGTACGGATGGCCGGCTGACCGAGCCCTCCCCTCACCGGACGGTAGGCGGATCCCACCTGCCGCCTGCGGCCGGGACTGGATGGCCGAGCCGGTCGCAGCAGGCACGACGCCAGGCATGGTGGTAGGGACGTGCCACCGTCACGGTGTAGTGGACGGACGGGGTAAAGGGTGCCCGTCAGTGAAGATTCGACCGAGGTGGCACGCTCAAAGCCCGTGCCGGTTTTTCTCCGATCAAGCTACGACGTTGTTTCTCAAAGGACCGCGCCCGCGTCCACGCGGCGGGCGGCGATCCGTTTGGCGGTGGGCCACCGCACGTCGTGCACCCAGCCGAGCTTCTCGAACAGGCGGATGAGTGCGGCGCTGGGATCGATCTGGCCGGGAAGGACATGGATTTGGCCGTACCGGACGCGGTAGCCGTAGATTTTATGATAATGGACTCGGTGCTGCCAGATGCAGCGGCAGAGGCGACGATGGCCGACTGCAGTTCGGATTCACGGGACACGTGTTTCCCTCCGTGTCTGGGGGATTGTCAGTGCTACCTGTGGTCGGTTTTCCGGATCGGGGCGTTGGTGCTACCCGCCAGAACCGGGTTGGGTGTACCCCCGCATCGAGGCGTGGAAAGCGGACTTCACGAACACCGCCCACTCCGGGTAGCAAAGCGTCACGGACCGCCCACCCGAAAGCCGTGGGCGACGTTCATCAGGCACGATCGAACGACCATGACACTCACCGACCACCTTCCCCCGACTTCCGGCACCGGCCATGACGGCGAACGGGTCCCCCACCCGAAGGACCCCGACTCGAAGAACCCGGACCTGACCGGCCCCGGCGGCGGGCCTGATCCCGACGCACTCTAATGACGCGTTCACCGAGTGGGTCGCAGAGCAGGGGCTGGAGCTGTACCCGGCACAGTCTGAGGCGCTGATCGAGATCGTCTCGGGGTCGAACGTGATCCTGGCGACGCCGACCGGGTCGGGCAAGAGCCTGGTCGCGGCGGGGGCGCACTTCGCGGCGCTGGCGGCGCGGCGGCGTACCTTCTACACCGCGCCGATCAAGGCGCTGGTGTCGGAGAAGTTCTTCGCGTTGTGCGCGATGTTCGGCGCGGCGCAGGTCGGGATGATGACCGGGGACGCCAGCGTGAACGATACGGCGCCGATCATCTGCTGCACGGCGGAGGTGCTGGCGAACATCGCGCTGCGCGACGGGGTCGCCGCCGACGTCGGTCAGGTCGTCATGGACGAGTTCCACTACTACGCCGATCCCGACCGCGGCTGGGCCTGGCAGGTGCCGCTGCTGGAACTGCCGCACACCCAGTTCATCCTGATGTCGGCGACGCTCGGCGACGTGTCGCTGTTCGAGGCGGACCTGACGCGGCGCACCGGGCGCGGCACCGCGGTGGTGCGCTCCGCGCAGCGTCCGGTGCCGCTGTTCTACCGGTTCGTCACCACGCCGATGCACGAGACGATCGGTGAGCTGCTGGAGACCCACCAGGCCCCCGTCTACGTCGTGCACTTCACCCAGGCGCAGGCGTTGGAACGGGCGCAGGCCCTGATGAGCGTGAACGTGTCGACCCGGGCGGAGAAGGACGCGATCGCGAGGACGATCGGGAACTTCCGGTTCACCGCCGGGTTCGGCAAGGTGCTGTCCCGGCTGGTCCGCCACGGCATCGGGGTGCATCACGCCGGGATGCTGCCGAAGTACCGCCGGCTGGTGGAGCAACTCGCCCAGGCGGGGCTGCTGAAGGTCATCTGCGGCACGGACACCCTGGGGGTGGGGATCAATGTGCCGATCCGCACGGTGGTGTTCACCTCCCTGTCGAAGTACGACGGGAGCAGGGTGCGGCTGCTGTCGGCGCGGGAGTTCCACCAGATCGCCGGGCGGGCCGGGCGGGCCGGCTACGACCCGGTCGGCAACGTCGTCGTGCAGGCCCCCGAGCATGTGATCGAGAACGAACGCGCGTTGGCGAAGGCCGGGGACGATCCGAAGAAGCGGCGCAAGGTGGTCCGCAAGAAACCCCCCGAGGGCAGCGTCGGGTACGGCCTGGCGACGTTCGAACGGCTCGTCGCGGCCGAACCCGAGCCGTTGACCTCCCAGTTCACCGTGAACCACGCGATGCTGCTCAATGTGATCAACCGGCCGGGGGACGCATTCGCGTCGATGCGCCACCTGCTCACCGACAACCATTCGGATCGCGCCACCCAGCGCCGGCTGATCCACCGGGCGATCGCGATCTACCGGACGCTGCTGGCGGCCGGGGTGGTGGAGCGCCTCGGCACCCCCGACGAGCTGGGCCGCAGCGTGCGGGTGACGGTGAACCTACAGCTCGACTTCGCGCTCAACCAGCCGCTGTCCCCGTTCGCGCTGGCCGCGCTGGAGCTGCTCGACCCGGCCTCCCCCTCCTATGCGCTGGATGTGCTCTCGGTGCTGGAGGCGACCCTGGACAATCCCCGGCAGGTGCTGCACGCCCAGCTGTCGAAGGCGAAGGGGGAAGCGGTCGCGGCGATGAAGGCCGAGGGCGTCGACTACGACCGGCGGATGGAGCTGCTGGAGGAGGTCAGCTATCCCCAGCCGCTGGCGGAACTGCTGGGCGCGGCGTTCGGCCTGTACCGGCGGGGGCATCCCTGGGTCGACGATTACGAGCTGGCGCCGAAGTCGGTGGCGCGGGAGCTCTACGAGCGGGCGATGACGTTCGCCGAGTACGTGGCGTTCTACGGGCTGGCCCGCTCCGAGGGGCTGCTGCTGCGCTACCTGGCCGACGCCTACAAGGCGCTGCGCCAGACGGTGCCCGAGGACGCCCGCACCGAGGAGATCGTCGACCTGACCGAGTGGCTGGGGGAACTGGTCCGCCAGACCGACTCGAGCCTCCTCGACGAGTGGGAGCGGCTGAGCAACCCGGCCGGGGACGGTGCGGGCGCCCCGGGCGCCGCGGGCGCCGCGGCGGGCGGTGGTGGCGTCGACGGGCGGCCACCGGCGGTCACGGGCAACATCCGGGCATTTCGGGTGCTGGTGCGCAACGCGCTGTTCCGCCGGGTCGAGCTCGCCGCGCTGCGCCGCTACGACACGCTCGGTGAGCTCGACGGCGGGTATGACGGCGGGTTCGACGCCGACGGGTGGCGGGCGGCGTTGGAGCCGTACTTCGCCGAGCATGGCGAGATCGGGACCGGTCCGGACGCGCGGGGGCCGGGTCTGCTCATCCTCGACGAGAAGCCGGGGACGCCGGGGGCGCCGGGGATGTGGACGGCGCGGCAGATCTTCGACGACCCGGCCGGGGACCATGACTGGGGCTTCAACGCGGAGATCGACCTGGCCGCCTCGGACGAGGCCGGGGTCGCGGTGGTCCGGGTCACCGCCGTCGACCGACTCTGACGCCCGTAGAGGAACACAAAATCCGTTCCCACTAGGGTATTTGGTGAGGATCGTCCAATTACCAAGGGGCTGGTTGCGGTGACGAGCGCGGACCGGCACGACCCGGAGGTCGGGCAGTGGTGGAAGACTCTCGCGGAGGAAGGCAGCCCGGTCGATCTCAGGACCGACCAG
>NZ_CDWTNB010000038.1:0-28459 GCF_977947065.1 Frankia sp. CgJB1 | reverse complement strand
AGACCTAGGAGCAGCGCGCGCTCTGTCTCGTCCTCTGGGGGGCTCGCCGGCCCCGACCGGCGTGTGGACAACGCCACCATGACTCCGGCGGCGAGCAGGCTGGCGGCTGCTATCCCCAGCAGACCCTGAGAGGACGGTCCGAAGGGGTCGGACGCGAGAAGGCCGGGTGTAGCGGGGCCACCGGTGACCACCGCGGTGTGCTGCGCCGAGACGACCGCAGCCGCGTCATCCAGGACCGCCAGCGCACGAGAGGTGCCGAGACGACCGTCGCCGTCCCCCGGCTCGGGGTCTTCGAAATCGGGATAGCTGGGTTCTGGATCATCGAGGCCGGGGTTGCCGGGTCCGTGGTTGTCGAGGTCAGCGAGGTCGTAGCCGCCGGGGGCGGGGGGCGCGGTACCTGTTTCGGTGGCAGGCCATCCCGGGACGGAGTCCGGCACATGCAGTACCTGCAGGCCCTCGCCCTGCGCGTCGGCGGGCAGCAGCAGCACCCAGCCGGCATGGATGAGCGATGGCTTGGACAGCGTGCGGCCGTCCGGCTGGGCGCGACCCTCGTTGAGGTCGAAGATCTCCCGATACCGTAGACCATCACCGAGGAAGCGCTCCGCGATGCCCCAGAGGGTGTCGTGGTGGCGCCCCTCGGCAGGTCGCACCTCGTAGAGCTTCATCACGCGCCCGTTGGACGCGAGCCGGCCGTTCGGGTCCGCGATCGGACTGATCAACTCGGCGTGGCAGACGCGCGGTGTCATGCGGCCAGCCGGGCCAGCCGGGCCAGCCGGGCCAGCCGGGCCAGCCGGGCCGGTCCCCGGTTCCGACCGTGACGGCCAGGTCCGCCGGGTCGGTGTGCTGGCGCCGGGATCCGTTGTCGTGGCCACCGGAGCCCGATCACCCCTCGTGAGCGCGGGCGCCCTGTCGTCCGGAGCCGGCCGCGGAGCGACCAGGGCCGCCGAGGTCGTCGATACCGGCATCGCCGTCCCCATCCGGCCGGGCGCAGGCGGAACGGCGGGGGCCCGGGCGTATGTCATCGGAGCGACCAGAATCGTCGTCCCGGAGAACAACACGGATGTGGCGACGAGACGGCGGGCGAGGTTCTGGGGGGCGCCGCCCAGCGGTATCCGCGGGGCGAGGCCGGTACCGCGCAGCTCGGCCCGGCATTCCGCGACGAGACAGGCGGTGAAGTGCAGCCAGGCGGCCCAGAAGAGCAGGGACAGGATGGCTCGGACGACCGCGCCGGCCCCGTCCCCGCTCTGGAGCGGTGGACCCAGTACCAGGATCAGTACGACCGGGACGCCGAGGACGACACCGGCGATCGCAGCGATGGCCCCGGCGGCGCGCAGCCGTTCCCGAGACCGCAGCTCCGCGGAGACTACCGGCACCGGCTGGCGGGCCGGCACACTCCCGGGCCTGTCATCGACCATCCGATGGGGAGGGTTGCCAGCATGCGAAAGCCGCCGTCGTGACCGCGGTGCCGCCGCCGGCGAGGCGGACGCCATCGATGCCGGCGGCGAGGACGGCCGCGCGGATCGAAGTGGTGTCGATGGTGGCGGGAGCGGCGTGGACATGAACCTCCCCGATCAGGCGCAGGGTCGGGCGCATGGGCACGCCGGGCACGGCCTCGTGCCCGGTTGCGTGGCGCTCATGCTAGGTCGCTGGAGACCGGTTTCCAGGGCGAAGCAGCAGTTCCCTGACCTTCTTGTGACCATTACCTGGATCCGGTCGACGGCATGTCTCCGCCGTGGATGCCGGCGCTCCAGGCTCTGGACCGGGGCGAGCCGAGGGAACTCGTGGGAGCGGCGCCGAACTGCCTGGATGTCCGCACGCCGATCCCGTGCAGTGAGCACCCGGCCTCCTCGCGCTGCTGTGCCTGGACGGCGACAGAGGGACAAACTCGTTGTAATCGTACCAGTGCGGTTGCGTAGAGGAAATTTCGGGATGAAAGATCTACAGTTTATTACCCAAGGTGGGCATCTAATGCCATTCTAGTACTAAATGTTCAAATTTATTCTTACGTTGAGTTAGGATTCGGAATAAAATAACTTGTTCACTTCGGGGTCCTCGCGAGCCCGTGACCTGCGAAGACGCATATTGGCTTGCATTAATTACTTCATTACGAATTCCAACGTGTTGCCATGATTGATCAGATTTGTCGTGGTTGCCTGCAGATCGGGTAGCTGTCGGCTTATCCGCCCGGCCGCTTGTTGGGCCGCCGGTGTGGTCACGGTTCGCACGGCATTGTTCCTCTCGGGACTCGAGCAGAGGGGGACGCGAGCAGGTCGGATGTCGGGGGACAGGCGACCTGGACGGGAAGGACGGCTCCGCGGCGCACCAGCACCCCGCGACCTGGAGGCGCGGGGCCGCCGATCGTGCGGGACAGCCGGACTCCGAGCAGTTCGCCGTCGCTCGGCCGCCCCGGGGCCAGGAGCAGCCCGTACCCACCGCGGCGGATGTCGACGAGGAATCCGCGGTACTGGCCCAGCAGCTCCTCGGTCGTACCGGCGACGATCAACACGCCGCCGCCGTCGCGTGCGGCCTGCCAGAAGGCCGCCAGCTCGGCCGCGGCCCGTTCACCGACCAGCTCGGCGTCGTCGACGAGGACGACCAGAGGTTCGTCCCCTGACAGGCCGGTTGGCAGGTCGGTCAGCGACCGGATGGTGTCGGTCCGACGGGTCTCCGGCGTGACGGCTAACTCCCCCCGCCCGCGGCCGCCGCGATGGCAGGTGCCGTCGCTTCCCGCCTCCTCCACGAGGTTCATGGTCCCGTCCAGGATGGCTACGACGCCGGGTCGGTGGGCGAGGGAACGAAGGGGAGACGGACGCGGCGTCAACGCGACGATTCGGGCACCATCGGTGAGGAGTGACAACGCCAGCGTGAGTAGAACGCAACTGCGCCCGGACCGTGGCGGGCCACTGATCATGAAACTGGGGCCGTCGGTATCCAGATCCACCTCGACGATCTCCAGCTCGTCCCCTCCGATTCCGATCGGCACGTGCAGCGAAGATCGATTTTCTGGACGCATGGCCGCCGCCGCGGATCTCCGCGACCGCCCGGGCGTGCGTTCCATCTGCTCGGATGTGACGAGGGAGGGCAGCGCGTCGATCCGGAAGGGACGACGATCGAAGCGATCCGGCGGCCTTCGCGACACCTCCACAGATCGGCCCGCCTGGGACATCGCCCGAGAGCCCACCGCCCGCAGTGCCGCAACCTGAGCCTGGCCTGTGGGGTCCGCGTCGAGCAGCGCGATCTGTGTCTCCACGGGACTGGGGAACCGGCCTCCGACCGCGACCCCACGTCCGGCGGACAGCGTCCCGGGCATGTCGAAGGGGGACAGGCCAGCGAGCGCGTAGTCGGAAGGGTCGGCCATCCGCAGGAGTAATCGTTCGTCGACGAGCGACGCCAGCCGCCCGATCAACCCTCGTCGATCGGTAGTGATGATCACTCGTAGGCCCACCGCCTGACTTTCGCGCAACAGCCGCAGAAGCTGGTCGACGAGATCCCTCCGTCGACGTCCTCAAAGGCGGCCAGAAATCCTTCGAACCTGTCGACGAGCAGCACCAGGTACGGCGATGGGCGCATGGCGTCGCCCGCATCGCCGGGGGGCGGCCGCCACGACCGTCGGGCCTCGGCAAGATCCATGAAGCCTTTCCGAGAGAGGATCGTCTGCCGTTCGCTGATCTCGTTGGCCAGACGGGCGAGGAGCCTCGTGACCCGCTCGGGATCGTCCCGGCTCTCACCACGGCACCGGAGTGCGGCAGGTCCGCGAGGGGTGCCAGGGCGTTGCCGCCGCAGTCCAGTCCGTAGAGATGGAGCTCGCCGACGGGCAGGGCGGTGGCGAGGGCGCCGGCAGCGGTGCGCAACACGGTCGAGCGCCCGGTTCGTGGCGAGCCGACGATCATGAGGTGGCCGCCGTGTTCCAGATCGATCGTGAAGGGCAGCTGAAGCTGACGGTCACAGTGATCGGACAGCCCAATGGCAACGGGAGGGAGCCGAACGAGACCGTCCGCGTGGAGCCCAGGGCGTCCGCTGGAGTCCGCCGGATGGTGACCGTCGCCATCCGCGGCGATGGTGTGGTCGCTCGGGCTGGTGTGGTCGCTCGGGTCGGTGCGGCCGGCGGTCGCCCCGACGAGGGCGTCGAGGGTAATCCGCTCAGGGAGCGGGGGAAGCCACGGACTGGGTATCGGAGGGATCCCGAGCCTCGTCGAGGCCTCCCGTACTGCCGAGACCAGAGCAGCCAGGTCGGTGCGCGGCTCTGCCAGGGACACGTCTTCCGACGGCGGTCCGTACGATGGCGCCGGCACCGCCTGGGACGTGTCGGCATCCCGACGTGGAGCGTCACCCGGTTCCGGCCACGGTAGCGGGGTGACCCTGGGCGCAGGGATTCCGGACGAGCCGTCTCCGCCTGGTTTGGTGACCGGATCCGGTCCACCGATCCACCCGGTCTGAACGGCTGTCGTGATGCCCGGGCCGGTGCGTACCACCGTCCGACCGGGGGTGGCCGGACTGATCAGAGCAGCGTCCGGGCAGCCGACGACGTCCTCGCTCTCCGCCGCATCGGTGACCCGCAACGCGATGCGCAGGTTCGTATTCGCCCGGATCTCCGGTGACACCATCCCCGCGGGGCGTTGGGTGGCCAGCAGGAGATGGATCCCGAGCGACCGTCCGCGTTGGGCCAGGTTGACCAATCCGGCGACGAATGCGGGTAGTTCGCGGGCTAGCGTGGCGAATTCGTCGACGACCAGAAGCAGGCGGGGAATCGTCGGACGCCCGATGGGATGAGGGAGCAGACGTCGAAAGGCGTCGAGGTCCTTCGCTCCGGCCGCGGCCAACATCCGTTCCCGTCTGCGAAGCTCGGCGGTGAGCGAGCTCAGCGCGCGTCGGACCAGGTGCGGATCGAGGTCGGTGACCATACCGACGGTGTGGGGAAGAGCGGCGCACTCGGCGAACGCGCTGCCTCCCTTGTAGTCGACCAGCACGAAGATCATTTTGTCCGGGCGGTACATTACGGCGTGCGCAGCAATGATCGTCTGCAGCAGTTCGGACTTTCCCGCCCCGGTCGTGCCAGCGACCAGCCCGTGTGGCCCGTCGCGAGAGAGATCGATCGTGAACCTCCTACCCTAACCGATCCCGACTGGTACCGCCCTGCTCGCCGTGCCCCGGGGCGGCTGCGGCACCGATGACCAGAAATCTTGGATCACCTTCGGCGTGGGTGGGTCGGCGCCGAGGATGTCCAGGAGTCGGACGGCGGAGGGAAGGCTCTCGGAGTCGTGGTCACCGGCGTCGCGCAGCGGCGTCAGGGCTCTGGCGACCGACTCACACCAGCCGGCCGCGGAGGTCCAGTCCCGCGGCATCGACGGTCGGTGCTCCGGCATGGTCGGTGAGACCGGGCCGGCCGGTGAGACCGATGAGGTCTGGGCAGACGTGTCTGATCACGGCTGACCGGTCCTGCCGCATCAACAACTCGTCGCCGTCCTGTTCGACAACGGCTCGGCATTCGGGCGGAAGGTCCCGGACGTCGGCTTCCAGGCAGATGACGTGGATGCCGACCGCCGGTCCGTCGCGTAGCACGGTCGTCATTCCGGGGACGGAGCGCAGTATCCGGGCCCCGTCCAGCACGACCAGGATGTCGGGGTCGGATCTGGGCGCCTCGGGCGGATGGGCGCAGCGACTCTCGATCAAGGATGTCAGTTCGGCGATCCGGCGGGAGCGGCTGACCTCGTCGGCTCCAACGAAAATGGTCTTCTCCTGTACCAACGGCCGACAGTGCGGCAGCCAGCGGATCCATCGCCAGGCATCGACGAAGCCTGTGGACCCGATCAGCAGGCAAATCCGGAGATCGCGAGGGCTGTGCAGGACAGCGGCCTGGATGACGAGCCAGCTGCCGAGAAGCTGCGGCAACATGCCCCGACCGGTGACGCCGAGCACTCCCCGCTCGGCTAGAGCGATGACGGCGGGGACATCGGGAGCGACCCAGGCCGGGAGCTGCCGGGGCGTGACGGCTACAGGGGAGGGGTCCGTGGTCCGGACCCTGCTTGGCAGGTCGGCCGTGCCGAACCTCAGGTGCAGGTGATCGGGGGGTCATGGCGACGCCGCTCCCACAGCGTCGCAGTCGGTCCCTGAGCGGTGGCGAGCAGGCTTGCCGGATCGGGGTGGTTGCGATGACGCTCGGTGCATTCCGCCGCGAGCGCGGCACGAGCAGTGGCCTCGACGTCGTCCCGCTCCTGCCGGTAGCGGGCCATGGCTGCACGGAACTCCCGACCCTCCCGCCGTCGGCCGCTCACCACGGAGGCGACCAGGCTCACCGGCGCCAGCACCGCGAAGAGCAGAACGTAGACTGCTCGCAGCAGGGCAGCCGTGCCCAGGGCGGCGGCGAGCGGCAGCACCGTCGTGAGGACCGGGACACGGCGGGGTGCGGCCGGCAGGGCGAAGACGGACCCCCGATCCAGCGGATGCAGGCGAGGCGGACGGTTGACGTCGAGCATGCCAGGAGCGGAGACGGACGGGCGGGTCAGCACCGTGAGCGGTGCGGGCCGCACGAGCAGCAACGTCACCGGGGCGATCCGCACCGCGGCCAGGATGGTGCTGGCAGGCGACGATGGGTGGTCGCCGACGACGGCCGCGCCCGGACCGGCTGTGACGGTGCACCGACCGCCGACCTCGACCCGGATGGTCAGCGCGGGCTCGTCGCTGCTGTGACCCTCCAGCGTGACAGTGCAGCCGGGTCCCGAGCCGACGGTGAACTCACCCGCCGGCAGGTGATGAATGTCGCCCGCCCCGGGCCCACCGATGATCATCAGGTCGACCAGACCCGTCCCGCGGACCCGCCGGGACACCGTGGCATCAAGGCTCACCACCGCACCCTCCCGCAGCGGCGAGGAGGCCAGGGTTGTCTCCGGGTCGAGTGGACGGACGGTACCGGAGACGTTGATCGAGGGCCCGGCCCGCGCCAGTGTGGGAGTACGCCGATGCGGGCGGACAGCGGCGGCCATCGCCCCGGCCACTGCACGGAGCGGGGTTTCCGGGGCGGCGGTCAGTAGTACGTCCGTGCTGGAATTCTGGGTGGCATCGAGGACGGTGAGGGTGAAGCGCATGTATGGAAGATACGGCGTGGAAAAGCGGGGAGCGGGACGGGCCGACGGGGAGTTCTTCTACTTGGTGTTGTGGTCGAAATATGTGGTGGCGCAGAAACCACCATGACGATTCATGGCGAGTCGCAAGGATGATGCTCCCGCCCGGCCGTGCGTGCCATCGTCCGGGTGCGCATCACCTCCGCACCCGCCAGCTCCACCATGGCGTCACTCACCTCGGCAGCGTCGGCTGGGATCGGGAAACCGACCGCAGGTTCGGGTGAGCGCGCCTGGCCGGTCGGAGACGGCCTGGCCGACAGGGCCACTCCGACGCTCACTGACATGCTGATCCGATGACCGTGCACGTCCAGCGGTTCGTCCAGGGAGGAGATGAGCCGCTCGGCCAGGGTTGCGGCCTCGGCTGCGGTAACGGGTCCGGTGACGATGACGAACTCGTCCCCGCCCCAGCGCCCGAGAATGTCGCCGGGGTGGAGTACCTTCGAAAAGCGGCGGGCGGCGGCATCCAGAACGGCATCGCCCGTCGGATAGCCGAAGGAGAAATTGACTCGACGAAATGCATCCAGGTCAAGGAAGAGAACGGCCGTTCCGCGGTTGTGCCCGGTTTTGGCCGTGCCTGTTGTGATGGCCGTGCCGGCGGCGGCTGGCAGGGCGTGTCCGGGGGTTGTTCCGGGCGCCACGGTGGTCACAGTGTCCGGCGGGCCCGCGGCCAGTCGGGCAGCGAGAAGCGCGCGCAGCCCCGTGCGGTTCACCAGCCCGGTTGTCGCATCTGTCGACGCGTGATGCCGCAGCTCCTCCTCCCGCTGGTGTCGCTCGGTGACGTCGTCGACGACGACGATCAGACCGTCACCACGGATCAGCGGGCGCAGGCGTACGTCGAGCCAACGATAACCATGTGGCGTCGGTTTCGGGATCTCGATCCGGGCCTGCTTGCGCCGTCGGTCGATAATCTGCCGGGACAGGATCGCCAGTGCCCGCACCGGGGCAGCCGGATCGGCGAGCGCCGCGGCGGCCAACAGGGTCGCGGGTCGGGCTGTGGCTCGTTCCGCCGGCCGAGCCGCTGAGTTGGCCGCGTTGTCGCATGCCGCCAACCAGCTGATGCCCGGCCGGACGGGGAGCAGGGCCACCCCGGTGGCGGCATTGCGGCGCCATGCCTCGTTGAGGCGGGTCACCGTTCCCTCCGGGCCGAGCACGGCGACCGACGAGGGGAGGGAGTCAAGGACGGCCACCGCGACGTCGTCGGTCAGCACCGAGCTGGTTCCTTCCGACTGCCGGTCCAGGGGTGGCCGGGTAGGTGAGTTGGACGTACCTGCCTTGCGGTACTGGACACGGGTGGGTCTGCCGTGGGAGCGACGAGTCACGCGCTCCCACGGCCGGGCGGGACTACTGTGGTGAGATCAATCCGATCATCCCGGCTTCCTCGTATATGTGTTTTCGGTTTTGCTGACCGGTGTGCGGAGTGGGGGTTGGGTGAGTGCGGCGGGTGCGGGCGGATAGTGACTCCGCTGGGCGAGGGTGGCTGCAGCCGGTCAGCCGGTCAGCTGCGGCGACGGACAATATGGAATCCCGCCTCGGCCAGAATCATCGGTATCAGCCTGATGGTCTCGCGGTCCTTCTCGCGACTAGGGGCATCAAGGTCGTCCCACGGCACAAGCATGGGATGAGTTTTTCGATCGTTGTCCCGGTGGGGTCCGTACCGCCACCCGTTAGCCTGGCGCTCGACCATCCACCGCTCGTGTTCCCGCTTCGCGAGAATTTTGACCTCGTTGTGCTGCGCGTCGGTCACATTGAAAGAAAAGGGATCGTCCCGGACAGCGCCGGCAACGATTCCGCAGCCGATCATATCGAGTTTCCGGCGGATGTCGCGGGCCTGTTCGTAGTTGGCGTTGCGAAAGTCCTCCGAGAGATTTTCCCAGGCGACGAGCGCGCGGTTTTCTTCCGGTCTTTCGCCGGCTTCCATCCGCCGCCGACAGTAGTCTCGGTGTATTCCTTTGGCGAGCTGTTCGACCTGGGGATCCTGTAGCTGGTCGGGATCGCAGACGCGGTCCAGCAGCGGAAAAACGGTGAGGCCGCGGTAGAGGATGTCCAGCGGTCGCGCGCCGTCACCGCTACCGAAGGCCTGCCCGAAGGGGGTCATGCGGTCCACCCGAACGATCACCTTGCGGTGTCCGGGCAGCCGGGAAACCGCAAGAGCCTTGCGTAACGCCAGTTCCTCGTCCTCGTAGCAGATGAACACCAACTGCATGGTACCTTCCGGGGCGTATCCATCCAGGAGAGCGTTCAGGTCGACCTCGTCGGAACCCGTATCCTGGCAGGTGGTGTCTATCGTCGCCTCGACGAGGCCATAGCGGGTCTGCAGCAGCCTCAGTACACCGCTGGCATTCTTGTCGATGAGGGTCACCTGCATCCGCGACGTCGCACCTACCTCTCTGCGGCGCCGCGCGAGTTCCAGGAGCAGCTCCCGGCCGAACGGGCCCATGCCCACTATCACGACGGACAGGCCGGGGGCGCGAACGCGATCCGTTCGTCGTCGAGCAGAAGACCTGCACCGAGACGGGCGGTGTTGAAGAACTCGACCGTGAGATGACCGATGTGTTCCCTGCCGAGCAGAAGCGTCCACAGGGCGTCGAGCACGTCAGGATCCGACTCCTCCGCGTAGCATGTCAGCGGGCGGTGGCGCTGGCGTGACACCTGCTCCGCCGCCGCGACGACAGCAGCGTTATATCCGGACGCAGTCCCACACACGTACAGTTGGTCGGCCCGGGCCACGCCAGCCCGCCGTAACACATCCTCACGACGCGCATCTCCTCGTAGCAGGACCAGACCTAGACGGCGGGCATGTTCCGCGATTTCGATACTGTCGGCGTCATCGATCAGTACAACCTGGCGGGACGCGGCCCGCAGGCGTTCCGCGAAGGCAAGCGCCGTCGGTCCGCTGCCACAGATGACCGCGTGCCCCCGGGACAGTGTGGCCTGGAGGGCGGCCATCGGTTTGACCAGCGCATCCGCGAGTACATAAGCAGTGGCCGTAGGCGCCAGGAAGCGGGCGATCTCAAAGGAGATCGGGAGACCGACGTCATTGGGCAGGTCCGGTGGCTGGACGAAGAAAAGCCCCAGGCTGCCGTAGGCGATGTCGGTGGCGCTGAGGCCGGCGCCGGGGCTTCGGGACATCTGCCAAAGCCCGACCACCCCCAGGCTGAATGCTGAAACCGCGGCAAGCAGGCATAGGCGTCGCCAGCCGGCGGGCGGCTGGAACAGTCCGTTGAACATCCAGCGGACGGTCCGCACCGGGTGGCGTATCCGGGAGGAAACGACTGCCACGGCGCCTTCCATGTTCCGAAAAATGATCAGCAGAACATCCTAGAACATGGTGCCTACCAGCCTCCTGTCTCCTCCGCCGGCCAACAGTTCAGCCAGGCCCGGGGACCGGACATCGGGAGGTTTCGTCGGGGAGCCGGACCCGTGATTGATCTCTCCCTGATATTCATCGACAAGATATTCCGACGACCGGGAAAGTAACGGAATCGATGTCCGCCGGGGTGAGGATTCAGCGGGTGAATCGACGGCGGCCGGCGGCCGGCGACTCGCCCGGGCATGGCCCCCTTCCGCGGCACGCGGCGCTGCACTCACACGCACCCCTCTCACCGGTGCCCGGCAGGAGCCGGCGGAAGCGGCCACCCTGGCCTGGCGGGTGCCGCGCTCACCTGGTCCCGGCCTGAGCCGCGCTGCTGGTCCCGGTCTGAGCCGATGGTTCCGGACCACCGTGCGGCGCACGCCGCCTTGCCCGGTTGCCGTCAAGAACGTCCCCGCCAGTCATACCCGAAACGTCCCCATCAGCCGTACCTGATCGCTACCCGGCCGGGTCAGGATAAGGCGAGTGGCGCAACGCCAGTCATCACTCACAGGTATTGGGTAGGTACTCCTCGATGAATCGGGCGGGGATGACGGAAGGGTGTTCTCTGTGGTTGGTGACGAGGCCGCTCACAGGCCGGGGCGAATCGTTCCTGAAAGTGGCAGCTACGAGGGTAGCGCCGGGTGCGGCCCTGCCACCCTGCTCCGGGACCTTGCCGGCGAGCGGGGATGGCCCCCGACGGAGCTGCGGGCGGGCGGTGCTCGGCCGGCAGCCCTGCTGGTGCCACCGGCCGGTTGGGGCAGTCTCGGGGATGAGGCCATGATGCGTGTCGCCTGGGCGGCGCTTGCGGCCCGGCACGGTGCGTACTGCCGCTACGTTGACGTCGGCGCCCCATCCTGGCAGCGCACGCTGGGGACGGCTCCCGCAGGAGATCTGGAACCGGTGCTGCTGGCACGGGGCGCGGCCGCCTGGGATGCGTGGCTGGGCATGGTCCCGCTGCTCGCATCGGTCACCGAGGTCCACATCCTCGGTGCGGACATCCTGGACGGAGCCTACGGTGCCGAGCTCGCGGTCCGCTACGCGCAGCTGGCCGCGCTGAGCCTGCACGCCGGCGCCCAGGTCACCCTGCTGGGGCACAGCTGGCGGGCACAGGCAGATCCGGCCGCAGCCCGCGCGCTGCGTTGCCTGAGCGGACATGTGCGGGTGTGCGCGCGGGACCCGCACTCCCAGGCCCGGCTGGCCACGCTCGGCATCACCGCCGAACTGGTCGCCGAGCTGGCTTTCCTGCTCGAGCCGGATCTCCACCAGCCCGGTGGGGCGCCGGCGCGGGCATGGCTGGACCGGCAGCGCGCCGACGGCCGCCGGGTGGGCGCAGTGAACATCAACCATCTGGTAGCGGGTCGGGTTCCCGAGCTGTTCGACGGGTACGTGGACGGGCTGGGCGATGCCGGGCTGGCCGGCGCGTCGTGGCTGCTGATCCCGCACGACCGGCGCGGGGAACAAGGCGATTTGATGCTCGCCGAGCGGCTGCACCGCCGGCTGGACGAGCGGGAACCCGGACGTGCCCACGTGCTGCACACCGACGCCGGACCGGCCGGAGCCAAGGCACTCGTAGGTGCGGTGGACATGGTCCTCACCGGTCGGATGCATCTGGCGGTTGCGGCGATCAGCCAGGGTGTCCCCCCTCTGGCGGTCGGCTACCAGGACAAGTTCTCGGGCCTGCTGGAAAGCGCGAGGCTGCCGGCATGGTGTGAACTCGAACCCGCCCAGGCCTGTGCTGGCGAGCGTCTCGCCGATGTGCTCCGCACCGTTCTCGCGCAGGCGCCCGCGCTGCGCCGCAACCTGCGGGCCGCCTGGCCGGAGCTGATGGCATTGGCGCGCCGCGGCCTGCCGGACGCCACTGGAGAGCCACACTGAGCCGGAGCGGGGTCTGGTCCGGGCACGAGGTCCGGCGAAGCCTGAGCTGGATGTGTGGTCAGTTCGTGGATTTCCGTCAGTTCCCGAATTCGCGGTCAGTTCAAGGTCATGGGCGCGGCGGTTCGGGCCGCAGGCGAGAGGCCCGCGGCTGCGAGCGGCACCGTTCCCAGAGCGTGAGGTAGGCGCGGGCCATCTGGCGGTCGGTGAAGGTGCTCACGGCCGCCTGCCGTGCCCGTTCCCCCAGCCGGTGGCGCAGGAGCGGATCATCCCGCAACCGGCACAGCGCAGCGGCCAGGGCGGCCGGGTCGCCAGCGGGCACGAGCAGCCCGGTCTCGCCGTCGATCACTGCTTCGGGGACGCCGCCGACCGCTGTCGCCACCACCGGCAGCCTGAATAGCATCGCCTCGACGATCGCCAGCGGAAAGCCCTCCGTCCTGGACGGCAGGCAGAAGACGTCGAAGCCGGCTAGGGCGCCGCGCGCCGCGTCGGACCAGCCGGCGAGGGCGAACCGGTCGGCCACCCCGCTGGCCGCCGCGAGCTCGATCAGCTGGCGGCGCTCGGCCCCGTCACCGACGACAACCACGTTCGCCCCGTCCATCGTGGCCAGAGCGGCGATGAGCACGTCATAGCCCTTCATCCGATCGAGCCGGCCAAGGCTACCTACCACCATCGGGCCCGGCCTGGCCGGCCGGTGCGGCGGGGCGCCGAGGTCGGGGACACCATTCGGGATGCTGCACACCGAACCGCGTCCCAGGACGTAGAAGTCCTCCACCCGTCGCGCGTTGCCGGCTCCCACGGCGATCCGAGCGTCCGCCCGCCGCGACAGCGCCCTGGTCCGCAGGAGCAGCGGCAGGTCAGTCGTCCGCAGCGGAAGCTGATCGACGGCGACGACCCGCAGATCGCAACCGGCCACTCCGGCCGCCAGACCGGCGGTCAGCATCGGCGCGCACGCCCACGGCACACACCGGTTGACGTGCAGGACGTCGGGGCGTACCCGGCGCAGCAGCCGCACGTGCGCGCCAGTCCCCCCGCGCACGACATGGACGGACGCGCCGCCGCGCCGACGGCCGGCGACCCATTCGACCAGCCCGGCGTCGGAACCGGCAACCTGGACGTCCAGGCCCGGATCCGCCGCCGCCGCGAGATTGCCCAGGCTGATCTCGGCGCCCCCACGGCCGGCTGTGTCGGTGTAGAGCAGCACCTTCACGCGATGACCACCCTATTCACCTCAACCTGTCGAACCCAACCCGGTCACACCCAACCCATCGGAGAACATTTCCGGACGGATGTGAACAAAACAAGGCGCAGAAGAGCGTTTGACTATCGTGATACCCGCCACCAATCGTGATACCCGCCGTCAAAGGAACAAGCCCTGCCGCCCCTGGCGGCGTCGGCGTCCGAGCGTTTCGCGATCATGGAGCTGGCCGTGCCCGGCATCTCGCGGAAGCCACGATCGACCACTATCAGGATGACCTACGCCGGCTGTGGTTCGCTGAGGGTCGGTAGGCTGGAGCAGTCATCTCTGGATGGCGGTCCGTCGCCTGGCCCGCCCGGGAGCGTTCACGCAACGCCACCCTCGTGGCTAGCTGGTGCTTTCTGCGGCAAGAGGGTGTGTTGATGTCGATCGAGGAGTCCGGGGTAACCGAGGTGGCGGGGCCGCGGTCCGGCTACCGGACCGACGCGGTCGCGGCCGATGCCGCAGCCGCTCCCGACGGGACGGCTGTCCGTCTCGCCGGCCGCGTGGTCCTGTGGCGCCGTATGGGCGGGCTGATCTTCGGGCATCTCCAGGACCGTAGCGGCCGGGTGCAGGTTTCCCTGTCCAAGACCGATCTGGGTGCCGAGGTCGTCAAGGAATGGTCCCGGGCTGTGAAGATCGGCGACTTCGTCGGGGTCGCCGGCAGCCTCTACACCACCCGCCGCGGCGAACGGACCGTCGCCATCTCCGAGATGACGGTGCTGAACCGGACCGTGCGTGCCCTTCCGGACAAGTGGCAGGGCCTGTCCAACGTCGAGGCCCGCTACCGCCGCCGCTACCTCGACCTGCTCGTCAACGCCGAGTCCCGGGAACGCTTCCAGACCAGAGCGAACATCATCAGGCGGATTCGGCGTTTCCTCGACGACAACGACTTCCTCGAAGTCGAAACCCCGATGCTGCAAGAGGCAGCGTCCGGCGCCGCGGCCCGCCCGTTCATCACCAGGCATAACGCCCTCGGTGAGGACTTCTACCTGCGGATCTCCCCCGAGACCTATCTCAAGCGGATCGTCGTCGGCGCCTACGACCGCGTCTACGAACTCGGCCGCAACTTCCGCAACGAAGGCATGGACTCCTCGCACCTCCAGGAGTTCACGATGCTGGAGTGGTACGCCGCCTACTGGGACTACCACGACAACATGGCCTTCGTCCGCGAACTGATCATCACGGTCCTCGACGACGTCCTCGGCACCCGGGCGGTTACCTACGAGGGTATCAAGATCGACTTCGGCACCGACTGGCCGGAGATCGACTACCGGGCCGAGGTGGAGCGGCGCACCGGCATCGACCTCACCGTCGTCCGTGATCTTCCCACTCTGCGCGCCCGGGTGGCCGAACTCGGCCTGGACGTCGGGACCTCCCCGTCCTACGCCGGCCTGGTAGACTTGCTCTACAAGAAGACGGTCCGAACCGATCTCGTCCAGCCGTGCTTCCTCGTGCACCACCCGGCGGAACTAGTCCCGCTGGCCCGGCGCAGCGACACCGATCCCACCGCGCTTGACATGTTCCAGATCGTGGTGAACGGCGTGGAGATCGTCAAGGCCTACTCCGAACTCGTCGATCCCGCCGAACAGCGGCAGCGGCTTGAGGAACAGGCCGCGCTGCGGGAGGCCGGCGACGACGAGACCATGATGCTCGAAGAGGACTTCATCGAGGCCATGGAATACGGGATGCCCCCGATGTCCGGCCTCGGGCTCGGCATCGACCGGTTCGTTGCCCTGCTCACTGACGCCCTGACTCTCCGCGATGTCGTCCTCTTCCCCACCATGCGCGGCGCCCACAAAGACCAGACAGCCCCCGTCGAAGATGACCTGTGACGGCTCCGGCCCGTGGGATTCCCTCGTTTCGACTCGCCCGTCCGTGGTCCCGCCGAGGCCACTGCCGCCGACTAGAGATGCATGATCTTGAAATTGTCCAGGCGTCTCGAACGTACGTTCAAAACGCCTGGTCGATGCGGAGGCTCGGGGATTTGAACCCCGGAGGGGGTGTATGCCCCCAACCGCATTAGCAGTGCGGCGCCATAGACCGGACTAGGCGAAGCCTCCCAACGTGCCTGCTCATCATAGCGTCTCCCACGACGGTGCTGACGCTTGGTCCGAGCGGATCCCGGCGGGCTGGATCACGTCTGTGTGGTCCGGCCGGCCGGTTCCGCGCGGTCCATGGGTTCCATCGGTCCCAGGGCCGCGAGGATCGCGTCCGCGATCTCACGGCGCCGTCCGCCGTCCGCCACCGGACCACCATCGGCCTCCCGCACGTAGAAGGCGTCCACCACGTCTAGTCCGAGGGTTGCGACGATGGCGGTGGCGACATCGATTCGCAACCCGGACAGCGCCCGTACGATCCGGTACAGCACGCCGGCCTGGTCGGGGGCGCGTACCTCGATCACGGTCATCGATCCCAGGTCGTCATCGAAGATCACTTGAGGTGCGCCGGGCGTGGTCCACCGCTTGGCCCCGGCGTAGTCGCGTTCCCGGGCAGCGAGCCGACCGGCGACGTCGAGGATGCCGGCGAGCGCGGCCCGCAGGTCGGCGAGCAGCCGCGCCGGCTCCGGTACCCGTCCGTGCGGCGCGGCCACGGCGGCCTGCAGCAGCGCCCGACCGCCGTTCCTCCGGGCCGAGGCCCGCCGGATGTCCAACCGGTTCAGCGCAAGGACACCAGCGATGATCGCCAGCAGTCCGACGTGGTCGGCGCTGACCACCACGATCTCGAACATGCCCTCGTCCGGCAGCGGATTGACCTGGACGACGTGCTCGTCGGGCAGCGCGAGCAGACCACGCTGCCGATCGTCGAGGTGCGGGGGACACGGGACCCGCTCGCCGCCGAGGACGGCCCGGGCCCGCTCGACGAGGTCACCGATCAGCCGCGCCTTCCAGGCGTTCCACGCGGTCGGGCCGGTGGCCCGGGAGTCGGCCTCGGTCAGTCGGTGCAGCAGGGTGAGGATCCGCACGCTGCCGGCGGACGCGGCGACGCTCTCGATTGTCCCGGGATCGTCGATGTCCCGCCTGGTCGCGGCCTCGCCGAGAAGCAGGTGGTGGCGGACCATGGCGACAAGCACGTCAACGTCCTCGGGCGGCAGGCCCAGCCGCGGGCCGATCCGTTCGATCTGCACGATGCCCGCGTCGGTGTGGTCGCCGGGGAAGCCCTTACCGATGTCGTGCAGGAGGGCGCCGAGCAGCAACAGATCCGGCCGGTCCACCTCGCGGGTGTGTGCGGCGGCCCGCGCCGCGGCCTCCATCAGATGCCGGTCGACGGTGTAACGGTGGTAGGGATTGCGTTGTGGTCTGCTGCGCACCGCCGCCCACTCCGGGATGAGCCGGACGAGCAGCCCCACCTGGTCGAGGGATTCCAGCACCCCCACGGCCGCGTCGCCGGTGGCCAGCAGCGTGACCAGCGCGTCACGGGCGGCGTCAGGCCAGGGGTCGGGCATCGGTGGAGCCTCCCGGGCCAGCCGGTCGACGGCGTAGCGGCCCAGCGGGAGCCCGCTTCGTGCGGCCACGGCGGCGGCCCGCAGCACCAGGACCGGGTCCTTCGCCGGATCGACGTCCCGGGCGAGCTGGACCTCGCCGTCCTGGTCGACCACCCCTTCGCCGAGGGGGCGGCGGGCTGGCCGCCGGCCGCCACCGCGCCACCGCGCCACCGACCGCAGGCCGGCCGCGACCCGGTACCAGGTGGTGTCCCAGGTCCAGGAGATGGCGCGTCCGGCGTCGGCGACCGCGTGCGCGAGCGCGAGCGCGTCGGCGTAGCCGAGCATGGTGGCGACCGCCTCGGAGTCCTGGAGCAGGAGCCGATCGTGGGCTCGTCCCCGACTCAGCCGGCGGATCTCGCCGCGGGCATCGAGCAGCACCTGACCGGCGGCGGTTACCCGCTCGGAGGGGGACTCGGCGACCCAGGCCGCCGCGAGGGCGTGCAGGGCATGGACGTCACGTAGTCCGCCGCGGGATTCCTTCAGGTCGGGTTCGAGCAGGAACGCGACCTCACCGAGCCGGGCGGCCCGTTCCGCGACGGCCTCGGCGAGCTCGGGCAGTCGTTTCGGGGCATGGGACCGCCACCGGGCGCGAGCCCGCTGGGCGAGTTGCGTGGCCAGCGTCGCGTCACCCGCGACGTGGCGGGCGTCGAGCAGGCCGAGCGCGGCCTTGAGGTCACCGTCGGCTACCATGATGGCCTCGTCGACGGTGCGCACGCTGTGATCGAGGCCTACCCCCGAATCCCACAGCGGATACCAGACCGCGTCGGCGACGGTGGAGATGTCGTTCTGTTTGCCGTCGTGGACGAGGACGAGGTCGAGATCGCTGCCGAACGCGGGCTCCGCGCGTCCGTAGCCGCCGACGGCCACCAGGGCCATTCCCGGCCCGGGATCGCCGAACAGGTCGACTAGGGCATGGTCGGCGAGGTCGGTGAGGATGCGGCGCAGCCGTGGGCCGGTCGCCGTGGGCAGGCGCTCGGAGCGGCCCTTGAGGATCTCCAGGCGGTCCGTCATGGCTGTCCTCCTCCGTTCGGCCGTCTGGCCGTGATCGATCTCGGATCTGGATCGATCACGGCCAGCGGAGCGCCGAGCCGAGGACACAGAAACGCGCACCAGCGCAACTGTGGTCTCGGGTGGTGCCGGATCGTGCGGTGTCGCGGGTGGTGCGTGTCGCGGGTGGTGCGTGGTGCCGGGTGGTGCGTGGTAACGGTGATGGATGGAGTCGGGTGGTGCGGTGGAGCCGTGCCGCGGTGGCGTTGCCACGCCCGGCACTACTACAGCGCGTCCGCCCCCCGCTCGCCGGTACGGACCCGTACCACCGACTCGACCGGAACGACCCAGATCTTGCCGTCGCCGATCTTGCCGGTCTGCGCCGACGACGTGATCGTCGCGACCAGATCGTCGACCGCCCCGTCCGCGACGACCACCTCGATCTTGATCTTCGGCACGAAGTCGACCTTGTACTCGGCGCCGCGGTAGACCTCGGTGTGGCCCTTCTGCCGGCCGTAGCCCTGGACCTCGGAGATCGTCAGTCCGTGCACGCCCAGGGTCTCGAGCGCCGCCTTCACGTCGTCGACCTTGAACGGCTTGATGACGGCGGTGACGAGCTTGGTCATGCCTGGGCCTCCTCGGGCACCTTGATGGGGCTGATGCTGCTCGTGGGCAGCGAGCCGCTACCGCCGATGGACGTGAAGCGGTACGCCGTCTCCCCGTGCAACGCCTCGTCCATGCCGGCGATCTCGTCGTCGGCGTTCAGCCGGAGACCGATGGTGTACTTCAGGGCGAGAGCGATGATTGCCGTCACGACGGCCGAGTAGCCCAGCGTCGCGCCGACGGCGAGCACCTGCTCCCCGAAGACGCTCCACGGGCCGCCGTAGAAGATGCCGTCCTTGCCGGCCTCGTTCGTGTCGACAGTGGCGAAGAGGCCGGTCAGCAGGGCGCCGAGCACACCGCCGACCAGGTGGACCGCACCGACGTCGAGCGAGTCGTCGATGCCGACCTTGCCCTTGATCGAGGTGGCCAGGGCGCAGACGACGCCAGCGATGCCGCCGACGGCGATCGAACCCATCGGAGAGACGAAACCACAGGCCGGGGTGATGGCTACCAGACCCGCGACCGCGCCGGACGCGGCTCCCAGGGTGGTCGCCTTGCCGTCGCGCAGCTGCTCGACCGCGAGCCATCCGAGGATCGCGACGCCGGTCGCGATCTGGGTGTTGAGCAGGGCGTACCCGGCGACCTTGTTGGCGCCCAGCGCGGAACCCGCGTTGAACCCGAACCATCCGACCCACAGGATGCCGGTGCCCAGGAGAACGAACGGGACGTTATGGGGACGGAAGTCGCCGGTCGGCCAACCGGCCCGCTTGCCGAGGACCAGCGCCAGCACGATCGCCGCGATACCGGCGTTGGCGTGGACGACCGTGCCGCCCGCGAAGTCCAACGCGCCGCGCTCGAACAACCAGCCCTTGCTCGCCCACACCCAGTGTGCGATCGGCGAGTAGACCAGCAGCGACCAGAGCGGGATGAAGATCGCGAAGGCGCTGAACTTCATCCGATCGGCGATCGCGCCGGTGATGAGGGCGGGCGTGATGATCGCGAACATCAGCTGGAAGGCGACGAACACGACGTACGGGATCGCGCCGTCGCTGCCGGAGAGGTCCTGGAGCGCGAAGAAGTCGAATCCGCCCCAGAAGCCGTTACCCTCGCCGAATGCGACGCTGAACCCGATGACCGACCAGATCAGCGTGACGATCCCGATGCAGAAAAAATTCTGCATGATCATTCCGAGCACGTTCTTCGCTCGGACCATGCCACCGTAGAAGAACGCCAGTCCGGGCGTCATGAACAGCACGATCGCGGAACTGATGAGCATCCACGCGGTATCGCCCGAATTCAATTTGTCCATGTCTCTCCTGTCATTCCCCGCGCGATGCGCGGACTGCGCTCACCCGGTCCCCGGCCACGCTGCGCTCGTCCCGGATCCTCGGGTCCGAAGAGTCGGCAAGATCTGTTCCCGACCTATGTCTTAGCTGTTTCTGACGTGTGAAATCGCTAAATTGGGTGGCCTGTGACCCGATCTCGTCGGCTGGCGGTGGGCACTTGGAGACTCTCCGCTCGTCATGGCGTGCTTTCGTGACTGTATAACTGCATAGAGTTACCGTCCGGCAGTGTGAGCAGTGTCCCCACGGAGGGCTGGCATAGCGCCGGCGAACCGCGCCCCGGGCCCCGCCGTCCCCGTGCTGTCCCGCCATCCCGGTTCGGCCAGCGAACTTCGAAACACGTCGCAAGGCAGACTCCCGCCGCCGGCCCGACCGACGGTCCCCAGCCGACCGGGAACGATCCGACCGGATGGCGCCCGAAAGCCGGAGCGCCCATTGTTCTCGGACTGGTCGGCATTCTCGTCGCCGGGCCTCCGGTTGTCTGGGGGTCTGCCGGATCCGCCTGGGCGGCGCCGGCGACTCCGGCCTCCGGGTCGGCCCCGGGGAGCCCGGGAAGCCTGGAGAGTCTGCAGGCGGAGATCAACGGTACCCGGGTACGGCTGGACGAATCCATGCGTCAGACGGCGATTGCCACCGAGGTGTTCAACGCCGAACGTATTCGGCTGGCCGAGGCCGAGCGGGCCGCGGCCGCCGCGGCCGGGCGGGTCGACCGTGCTGACGATGCTGTACGGCAGGCCGCGGACAAACATCGGGGGTTGGCGGTGTCGGCGGATCGGGCCGGGGGATTCGGGCAACTGTCGTTGCTGCTGACCGGCGACCCCCGACAGGTACTCGACCGGGCCGGTGCGGTCGATGCGCTGGCCCGTCGGCAACGGGTGGCGGACACCGGCCTGCGGCTCGCGCGTCGGGATCTCACCGAGGCACGCCGGAGCGCTGACATGGCACTCGCGGGCAAGAGGAAGATCGTCATGCGGCTCGCCGCGCGGAAGCGGTCCATCGAGGCGTCCGCCGCCGAACAGCGCAGTCTGCTGCAGCGGCTCGAATCCCGCTACGCATTGCTGGAACGGCAGGCCAGGGAACGTCAGGCCGCGGCCGAACGGCTCCGTTATCGGAAGGAGTCGGCTGCGGCCGCGGGCCGGGCGTTCGCCGCGGCACCGATTACCCCGGCACCGATTACCCCGGCACCGACTACCCCGGCACCCACCCCGCCGACGGGCGGCGGTGGCGCGTCGCGCGCGGTGCAGGAGGCATACGCCCAGCTGGGCAAGCCCTACGTGTGGGCCGCGGCGGGGCCGAAGTCCTTCGACTGCTCGGGCCTGACGCAGTGGGTCTGGGGGAAGGCCGGGGTCTCGCTGAGCCACTACACCGGATCACAATGGAATGAGGGGCGCCGCGTGGACCGGGCGGGCCTCATTCCCGGTGATCTCGTCTTCTTTTATGCCGATCTTGATCATGTCGGGATCTATATCGGGGGCGGGAAGATGATCCACGCTCCGCGGACCGGGGAGGTGGTCAGGGTGGAGAAGATCTGGTGGTCGAGCTTCCGGGGGGGCGCGCGGCCGGGAGCGTGACACCATCGGCCGTCGGCGGAAGCGATCAGGACGGGGACGGCGACGGTGCCGTGGGCGACGGGTCAGCGGTCGACGTAGACGAGAGCCGCGGTGCTACGGCTGATCTCCGCGTTGGTCTGGCCGTTGGGGGTGACGATGTGGATCAGGTTGCCGCGGGAGCCCGGCGTGATCTGCGCGCCGGGGACGATCGCGGCGTCCTGAAGCCGGCGCATGATGCTTTCGTCCGTCTGCAACCGCTCGGAGATCCAGCTCACCGTGACCGGCCTGCCACCGCCGGACGATGCGAGGTCGGCCGACGCCAGTAGGCTCACCGGGGCGGAGGTCGGCCGCGCCGTGGTGTGGTGCTGCCGGGAAGGCGGGATCTCGTTACCGAACGGGCAGCGCTTTGGATCGCCGAGCAGGACGGTGAGGCGCGCCTCGACCTCGTCGGAGATTACATGCTCCCACCGGCAAGCCTCGTTGTGTACCAGCGCCCAATCCAACCCAATGACTTTCGTGAGCAGCAGCTCGGCCAAACGGTGCTTGCGCATGACGGCGGTGGCCCGCAGCAGGCCCTTCTCCGTGAACTGCACGGTCCGGTCGTCGGCGAGGGACACCAGCCCCTCGTTGGCCAGGCGAACCGTCGACTCGCTCGCGGCCGGCGCGCTGACATGCAGGCGCTCCACCAGACGCGCGCGCAGCGGGGGGATGCCCTCCTCCCTCAGCTCGTACAGGGTTCGGAGGTACATCTCGGTACTGTCGATCAATCCAGTCACCGGTCTCCTTCGTCCTTATCCAGGGTACGCCCCGTCCGGGAGTCACAAGAGCCATCTGCCCCCCGAAGGCCATGCCGGCAGGCCGGTTTCGATGTCCCGTCGCCCCCTTCCCGCGGACCGGGGTCGGTGTTCCACGACGTGTTCCATGGCTTCGGTCCGGCGGCGTGTCCTCGTGCGGCACCCGTTCCCGCGCGCGGGCTTGCACCCAGGGCCGGCATCGGCGCCCGCGGCACTAGACTTGACGCCATGAGCACGACTCAGATCGCGCCCGAGACATCGAACACCCAGACGGACGAAGGTGACGATCACTCTCACTACGCCCGTCGTGAGGAGATCGTTCGTGCGTCCATCGAGGGTGGCCGGGTTACGGCGTTGTGCGGCTACAAGTTCGAACCGGTGCGGGACCCCTCGCGTTTCCCGATCTGTCCGAAATGCAAGGAACTCGTCGAGATGGCCGAGCAGTTCGGCTGATCGCGCCGCGCCGCGCCGGTACACAGTGCCGGGCGGCCACGGTCCTCGATGGCTGTCATGAGCCTTCGGTAATAATCGGTCGTTGCAGTAGATCGAGCGTGTCGGCGGGCTGTGGACGGTGTGCGGATGCCCTGCCGATCGGGATCCATGGTGTCCCCCGGGCCGGCCGCTCCGCGACCCCGTATGATCTGTTGCACGAGCCAGACTCGATGTCTCTCGCCGGCCCCAGTAGCTCAGTGGATAGAGCGACCGCCTCCTAAGCGGTAGGCTGCAGGTCCGATTCCTGCCTGGGGCACATCCGTCATGTCGATCGCCGCCTCCGGTCGGTGGGACCAGAGTCCCCTGCGGGGCGAGCCGCGCGACCGCGGCTGACGCCGCGCCGGCTCAGGTCGCGCGGGCTCAGATGGGGACGGCAGCCAGGGCGCCGGTGTGGTGGAGATGGTCCCGGGCGGCCTGGATGGCCGACGGGGTGGAGTCGAACAGGCGTCCCTGGCCGCGTAGCCGGTCCACCAGACCGACGGCGGCCACCGCTTTGGCATGCTCGGGTCGCAGCCCTGACACATACACCTTGACGCCGCGGTGTTCGAGCCGGTCGATGACGTCGCGCAGGACGAGGGCGCCGGTGCCGTCGACGGTGCTGACCCGGGACAGCCGGAGGATGAGGATCTCGACGTCGGCTACCTCGGTGAGCTCTAGCAGGAAGCGGTGGGCGGCGGCGAAGAACAGGGGACCGTCGATACGGTAGGCGACGATGTGCTCGGCGAGCAGCGCGTGTTCGGAATCGTGATGATCGTCAGGGTCCAGCGGCACCTCCTCGACCCGCGCGGTTCGGGCGATCGCGCGCAGGGCGAGGGCGCCGGTGACCGTGAGGCCGAGGACGACAGCGATGACGAGGTCGAGCGCGAGGGTCGCCCCGGCGGTCAGCGCCATGACCAGGGCATCGGAGTGTGACGCACGGCCGAGGGTGCGCAACGAGGAGACCTCGACCATCCGCACCGCCGTGGCGAGCAGAACACCGGCGAGCGCGGCGAGCGGGATGCGCGCGACCAGGGGGGCGGCGGCGAGCATCACCCCGGCGAGGACCACGGCGTGCGCGAGGGCGGCGAGCCGGGACGAGGCACCCGAGCGGACGTTGACCGCGGTGCGGGCGATCGCGCCGGTGGCGGGCACCCCGCCGAACAGCGGGACGGCAAGGTTGGCCAGCCCTTGGCCGAACAGCTCCCGGTCGGGGTCGTGGTTCTGGCCGACGGTCATCCCGTCGGCGACACTGGCCGAGAGCAGGCTCTCCAGGGCGGCGAGCGCGGCCACGGCGACGGCGGCCGTGGCGAGCGTCGGGATCGCGGTGATGTCGAGGAAGCCGAGAGAGGGACCGGGCAGGGTGGCGGGGATCGCGCCGAGGGTCGTGACGTCCCACCCGCGGGCCGTGACGAGGGCCGTCGCGAGGGCCACGGCGAGCAGCGAGAACGGGACCGTGGGCCGCAGCCGGGCGCCGACCAGCATCGTCGCCGCGACGCCGACGGCGAGCGCGAGTGCGAGCCAGTGCGGCCGGTGGACGGAGTCGGCTACAGCCGCCCAGGCCACGCCGGTCACCCGGTCACCGTTCCGGGCGCGTACTCCCAGGGCCGGGGGAACCTGCTGAAGGAAGATCATCGCGGCGATGCCGACGGTAAATCCCTCCACCACGGGCGCCGGCACATATCGCACGGAGCGGCCGACCCGCAGGACTGCGAGTGCGAGCAGGATCATCCCGGCGAGCAGCCCGACGGTCAGCACACCGGCCGGCCCGTGCCGGTGCACGATCGGCACGAGCACGGCGGTCATCGCGCCGGTCGGCCCGGACACCTGCAGGTTCGACCCCCCGAAGACCGCTGCGAGAGCACCCGCCACGATCGCCGTCACCAGCCCGGCGGTCGCGCCGAGGCCGGAGGAGACCCCGAATCCCAGCGCGAGCGGCAGCGCGACCACCGCAACGGTCATCCCCGCGAGCAGGTCACGGCCTGGCTGGCGGCGCATGCTCTCGATATCGGCCCGGCCGGGCAGGAGCCGGCCGAGTGGCTTGGACCAGCGTGACGGGGCCGTCCTTATGGGGGTGGGGCCGGGGGGTCGGGAGTCCTCGGCCTGCCCCGCTGTCGTCTCGATGCGGATCCGATCCTCCCGTATGCTGGGATGAAAAATTGAAAGTTTCTTCAATTTACATGATCAAAAGTATGGGGTGAGCGAGATCTTGGACACAGCGCCCCCCGTGGAGCCGTGCCGTGCGATAAAGAGCCGTTTTCCGGCTCCGAAGTGTGGTAACGAACAGTTGATAAATTCTGTAACTGGCGGAAAGGCCGCCATCGGGCGCGAACGGGTCGCGGCGCTGCTCACCATGCCGACGTGGTCTCTGGGTGGGCGGTCGCCGGTACTCCGGCCAGGTTGGTATCTCGGCCGGTAGGCCCCGGCCGGAGCTGTGCGGAGTCGACGGGAGGTGACTCGTGACGAGGCGAGTTCCATTGTACCAGGCTAAAGCGGAATTTTTTCGCATGCTTGGACATCCGGTGCGGATTAGGGTGCTGGAGTTGCTGCAGGACGGGCCGATGCCGGTGCGGGATCTCCTGGCCGCGATCGAGGTGGAGTCGTCGAACCTTTCCCAACAGCTCGCGGTGCTGCGCCGGTCCGGGATCGTGACCGCGACGCGGGACGGCCCGACGGTGGTGTACGCGCTCGCGGGCGGGGGCGTGGCGGAGCTGATGCGCGCGGCCCGGCGGATTCTGACCGAGATGGCGGCCGGGCAGGCCGGGCTGTTGGCCGAGTTGCGCGAAGCGGAGACAAGCTCCTCATGAGCATGAAATGTGGTGGACCGATTTCCGGGAGTCCCGCCTATGGGACTCCCGGAGATGGGAGTCCCGCCGAGGGGTCGCCTGGGGGACCGGCGCGCACCCGACGGAGTCGGGCACGGGTGGAGCCGGCGTGACGCCCTCTGTCCCGGCCGGTTCAGCCGGTCCAGCCGGGGTCAACCCCGCCTACAGCGTCACGGTCCGCGTTCCGCACCGGGCCACGATGATTATCGAGGCGGTCATCGCCGCAGCCCCCGGCCCCGTGACGTGCTACGCGGACGAGCCGGATCCCGGGGGCGGCCGGCGGATCACGTTGGATGCCGACAGCGGGTCCACATTGACCTGGCTGGTCCGGGCGCTACGGGAGCGGCTGGGTGCCGATCTGTTGCAGACCGAGGATCCCGTCTTCACCGTCGCGTCGACCGGCAAACTCGCCCAGTGTCTCCGCGCGTCGGTCATGACCGGTCACGATCTTGCGTTGTTGGACGCTGACGCCGATCGCCGCGTCATCAGCCACCTGGCCATGCACCCGGCGCACACCGACCGGTTCACCGGCCGGCCGCGCCGGGTGGCGCTGCTCACCGACGGCAGCGCCGTCCTGGACTTCGAGCCGCTGGCCGCTGAGGCGGCCCTGCCAGCGGTCGAGTCCCAGGCGGTCCACCTGCACCGGGCGACCGGGTTCGACGTCATCCCCATGCCGATCGCCGCCCACACCGCAGCCGAGCTCGCCGCGGCGATCGGCATGCTCGCTCCGGGATTCGCCGCCACCGTCCTGGTCCACACACACGTCCGCCGTATCGACGCCGCCCGCGCCGCGCTGCGGTCCGCCGCCCCGTATCTGCTGCTCGACACCGTCAACGACGGTCTCGCCGTCGCCGCCGCGGCCGCGGTCCTCAACCATCTCCGGGCGCGTGACCTCGCGCCGGGGCGGGCCCGCGTCGCCGTCGTGGACCCGGCTCGGGGCGGCGATCTCGCCGGCTTACTGATCGGTGTCGGCATCCACGAGATCACTCTCTACGATCCGGTCGATTACGATATCCAGCCGCTGCACCTGCTCGCCCCCGAACTCGATTTGATCGTCGACCTGATCGGCTTGGCGGCGCCGCCCAAGGGCGTTCCCGTCCTGCGGACCCGCCCGGAGACGCCCCCTCCGCTGGCCCGCGCCACCTCGGGCCCGCGCCCGCTGCACGCGCTGCCCGGACTGCTGCGGGCGGTCGTCACCACTCGCCGCCCGGTCACCCCCGCTGCCCGCCTCGCCGCCGTGCACGCCCTCGTCGGTCAGACGCCGCCCGGCAGCGTGCTGCCTCCCCTCGACCATCCACGGCTCGCCCCCGCCGTTGCCGCGGCCGCCACCCACGCCCTCACCGCGCAGGAGTAGCTCACCGCGCTCCCGGCGGAGGTGGTCACCTGGTAGGGGTGGTGGGGCCCGCCACCGACAGGCCCACCGGCGAATCTCGGCGAGAGATCGTCCGTTGGGAGGACCGTTCCTCATGAACGGGATGAACAGGGTGCGTCGTCATGGGCGGCACTCTCCCGCCGGCATTACGGATGCGGAAGTACGGCGGCACCGGTCTGGTCTTTGCAACACATCGTCCAAAAATGCCCTAAGGATTCGGAATAAAATAACTTGTTCACTTCGGGGTCCTCGCGAGCCCGTGACCTGCGAAGACGCATATTGGCTTGCATTAATTACTTCATTATGAATTCTAAAGGGCCGTACGGCCATATTCCAGTAATGCGCCACCCCGGTTCTTCGGCCTGCCGGGAAGCCCGAGCCGGACCGGCACGGCCGAGGAATCGACATGGCCGAGGAGATGACACCGGGCCGAGGACGCTCGTGCGTCCGAAGCCGGCCGGCCTGGCGTGGGGAGTTCCACGTCGCGGGTGGCCTGGTCACGTTGGGAAGGGGGTACGAATGCTGCTCCGCGTGACCAGCCATCCGAAGAGTCGTTCCTGGCCCGGCGGGACGTCTCAGCTCGGCGCGGGGACGAGGTCCAGCAGTGCCTGAGCGGCAAGCTCGTACCCGAGGGCCCCCAGGCCGACGATCACTCCCCGGGCGAGCGCCGAGAGAATGGATTCGTGCCGGAAGGACTCCCGGGCCCAGACATTGGAGAGATGGACCTCGATCCACGGGTTCGGATAGTTGGCCAAAGCGTCGCGAAGGCTCCAGCCATACATCATCAGCGCACCTGGATTGACGATCGCGCCGATCGAGCCGTAATTATCTTGAATGGTGTTGATCAATTCGCCTTCGGATTCACGTTGCACGGAGACCAGTTTCCATCCGCGGTCCGAGATCCGAGCCGCGACGGCCGCCTCGATATCGGCCAGTGTCGCCGTGCCGTAAACTTCCGGCTGGCGCCGGCCGAGTATGCCCAGATTGGGGCCATTCAGGAGAAGTAGCGTGGGCACGGCACCTCGCAGACAGGCTGGCCGGCTCGACGGCCGGCGTCTCTTATCCGGAACCCCACATTTATAGCTAAAGCCACCTGCTGGACACTTGTGAGCTGGGTGGATTGGCTGAGATGTTCTTCTAGAGTTCATTTGTAGCCCGTCCGTTGATGCTGATGTGTCATGCCCGGAGGTCGATGGGGAACCCGGGGGTACTGAAGGTACCGTCCGTCATGCATCCTCTTGTGTGGATTCCTTCGCTGGTCGCGATAATGGAACCGTCGACGGAACCTTGATCCCGGCGCGGAGAACAACGGTATGGCCACAGGTAAGAAATAGGGTGGGGATCGTGATCGGTAGAGCACGGCATGCGCCGGAGTTGCCAGCCTGGCCGCAGTACTCCGACGAGGAGCGCGGTGGTCTGATCCGGGCGTTGGAACAGGGCCAATGGCAATGCCG
>NZ_CDWTNB010000037.1:0-28721 GCF_977947065.1 Frankia sp. CgJB1 | reverse complement strand
GTCCGGGAAAGGCGACCGAGATGGCCGTGGCGAACGTCGCGGAGGTGATCAGCGTCGGGGCGAGGAGCTCGGCAGCGAAGCGTCGCATGTCGGCAAGCGTCGCCGTCACGCCGGAGGCCGGGGATCCCGTCAGCCGGGCACCGTGCATCCCGAGGGGCTCGAAGACCGCCTGGGCGAGGTAGTCGGCGAAGGCGATGGTGGTCGCCTTCTCCAGCGTCTCCCCCAGCCGCTCGAACCCGGTGTTGGAGTAGATGCGACGGGTACCCGGGGGGGCTAATGTGCGGGTCCCCGAGAACGCGAGCCCGGAGGTGTGGGCGAGTAGATGAGCCACGGTGGACCTGGGGGGTCCGGCGGGATCGTCAAGCCCGATCGCGCCCTCCTCCACGGCGATCAGGACCGCATAGGCGCTGAGCAGCTTCGACACCGAGGCCAGCCGGAAGGGGTGATCGAGTGGTCCGGTCCGCGCCACCTCCCGGACCCGCGGGGTCACCGCTGCGTCCGGCCACCCGGACCCCGCACCCGGTCCGACCGCCTCGTCCGCCCGGCCCATCACCGCGACCGCGACGGTCTCGACCGGCCACGCCGCCACCTGTCCAAGAGCGTCCACGTTCCGCACTGTACGAGGTTTTCCCGCCGGTCCCGACGACCCGGGCACCCGGTCCACCCCGCGGGCCGGGCGAGGCGGGCGAGGCGGGGCATGCGTCCACCGGGGGGCAGCCGGCTGCGAGACTGGCTGGCGTGCAGACCCTCACATCCTCGTCCGGCCCGCCCGCCCCGCGTGACGAGCACCCCGGAGAGAACGCCACCACGGAGGCCCGAGGATCCGGCGTGACCCCGAGGGACGGCGTGGATCCGAGGGACGGCTCAGGTCCGCGGGAGCGGGCGGGGAGACGTGACATCACGGGAACCGCAGGACCACGATACGTAACGGCAGGACCAGTCAAGGACGCTGACACGATCACCGTCGCCACCCCGATCGTGCGCGTGGACGAGGCGGTCGATCTACTTTCCCGCACGATCGACGTCCTTGTCGTCGGGGGCGGCCCGGCCGGCAGCGCGGCGGCTCTGGGCGCCCTGCGAGAACGCCCGGACGCACACGTCGTCATCGTCGACGTCGCTGAGTTCCCCCGGGACAAGACCTGCGGTGACGGCATCGCCCCGCACGGCCTGGACGTCCTGCGTGATCTCGGCGTGACCGATGCGGTCGCCGGGTACCGGCCGGTGGACCGCATGCGCCTGCGCACCCCAGGGGGCGCCGAGGTGGCCACTCCCTCGGCCCGAGCCAACTACGTGGTACCCAGGGAGGTCTTCGACGCCCGTCTCGATGGCCGCGGCCCAGGCACGTGGGGCTCAGCTGATCCAGCGGCGCGTGCGGTCCCTGGAACTTACCGACCGGCCGCGCCTGGACGGTCGGGGACGGGAGCCGGTCGTCGTGGTCAACGGCACGCTCACGGCGCGGATCGTC
The DNA here is from genome assembly GCF_977947065.1 of Frankia sp. CgJB1. NCBI lineage: Bacteria > Bacillati > Actinomycetota > Actinomycetes > Frankiales > Frankiaceae > Frankia > Frankia sp. CgJB1. The sequence continues at coordinate 27,256 of NZ_CDWTNB010000037.1, read as the reverse complement.
ATCGGCGCGGACGGCGCGAACTCCGCGGTACGCCGCGGGCTCGGGCTGCCGGGTAACCCCCCCCCCCGAGGCGATGGCGATCGCCGTGCGGGCCTACACCGACGTCGCCTTCGACGACGGCCCCCCGAACAGTTCATCCACATGACCGACGAGGGTTGGCCGGCCTACGCCTGGTCGTTCCCAATCGGCGACGGCCGTGCGAACATCGGCTACGGGATGCTGCGGTCCCGGCTGGCCGGCGGGACGGACGGAACGAGCGCCAAGACCGTCCTGCGCCGCACGCTCGCCCGTATGCTGCCCGAGACACCGGCGCATCCAGCCACGCTGCGGGCCCATCATCTGCCGCTGTCGACCCATCGCCCCCGGCAGCCGAACGGTCCCGTGCTGCTCGCCGGGGACGCGGCCTCCCTGATCAACCCCCTGACCGGGGAGGGCATTTACTACGCGGTGCTGTCGGGGTCGCTGGCCGGGCATGCCGCCGTCCGCGCGGCGCACCCGGCCAGCGCGGGCCGGGTCTACCGACGCGCTCTCGACGCGGAGCTGGGACGGCATCTGCGGCACACGGCCCTGCTGGCCGGTCTCGCCGGGCGGCGCCGCACGCTGATGGACGCGGCGGTGCGGGCCGCCCGCACTCGTACCGAGCTGTACGACACGCTCGTCGAGATCGGACTGGGCCGCGGCACGATCCCGGCGAGTTCCCTGACCCGTCTGGCGATGCGGCGCACCATGACCGGCCTGCGCTAACCCGTCACGGCCTGCGCTAACCCGTCACGGCCTGCGCTAACCCGTCACGGGCCGATATAGGGAACGGCGAATGTGAGGATTATCACAGATACTCCAAACAGAAGGAGAATACCCACATCGAAGGCCCGCCCCCGCACCGCCAGCAGGCCGATCCGCCGTGCCGGCAGCACCAAACGGGCCAGAGCGGCCATCACCAGGACCACGCCGACGACCACCATTCCTCGGCGCCATCTGTCCTGGAAGACCAGCACCAGCCCGACGGTGACCCCGGCGAGCACCAACGCGAAGGTGGCCTCCCGCCGTAGCCAGCCGCCGATCCCGCCCCCGTCGCCACGCCCGGCAGTCCCGGCCCCGGCGGGTGCGCCGGGCGTGACGAATGGTGGCGGGGAGGCAGCTGGGACCGGTGTTCTCCGGGATCCGGAGATGGTCCCTGCCACTGGTGGCCCAGGCTCCGCACCGACCGCCGACTTCCGGTGCTCCTCGGGGCCGACCAGCGGGGAGGACACCGGACGCCACGGGTCGTGCGATGGGATGCCGTCGCCCTCGACCCGCTCCGGTGGGGACGATCCGGGCGGACCCGGGGCGGCCGGCGGGGCCGGTGCCGGCGGAACGGGACGGTCGAACCGACGCAACCCGCGATACTCGGCGGGAAGGCGCTCGTCACGATCCTCGATCGGACGGAAGACGTCGACGCGGGTGGTGCCCGGCCACGACGGACGCCGCCGGTCCGCTTCCGCCCCAGCGCGGCGCAGCGGCAGCTCTGCCCGCTCCGCCCGGGGATCGGGCGCCTCATGTCCGCCGGAATATCCGTCGGATCGGTACCGCCCCCCCGGCCCGGGGCGGCCTGGATCACCCCCGGGTCGAGCCGGGCCGGAGCCGCGCACCGCGTCGGTCACCCTCACCTCCGGCAGCGGTTGGGATCTCCTGCTGGACAGTGGCCCCGTACGGGACATGGTGGCGTCCCCGCCATCATCGGCGACGGCTTCCACCCGAGTGCAGGATGCATCGAACACCAATCCAACCAGGACATCGGTCCTTACCAACACACGGTAGGCCGCCTGCGGCATCCGGCGCCCACGGACGCACGAGAGCACGGCGGGGCCACGCCGAGGCGGCGCACGGCGGGGCGGGGGCCGGGTGTCGACATCCCACTCGCCGGCCCCAGCGTCTCCCGGCCGCAAGCCGAGATCGTTCGACGCGGCCCGTATCTCTGCGTCTCGAGTCTCTACGTCTCCAGACGCAGGGCTGTCCCGAAACGGCGCCCGGTGAACGGCCGGCCCGTCGGGCGGCGGATCCTCCACGACGGCGATCTGCCCGATGCCACGACCTGCCGGAGCGGGGGATAACCACCCTATATCATATGCCAGCGGTCAAAGATGCGATTACCCCATCCGAACACATCACGCGCACAATATGCAACATCCCCGCCTATAGGCATCATGCAGGCTTAGGGCGGACTTCCGGCCGCAGTGCCCAAGTGGGATGGAGCGTGACGTGACAGACGAATCACCACACAGCAAGCAGCTGCAGGAACTGATGTTCCGGGCCTGGGAGACCTTCGGGGACGCCCGACACCTGGACAGCGACGACCGAGTGTTCGTCCAGGCGCTGGCGAGGCAGACAGCGGATCGGATCTCGGTGCTCTACGGCGCGAGCTGGCGCGACGCCCTGGACTGGGTCGCCCAGCGCTATGTGCCGAACGGCGACCAGCTCGGCGGTGCGCTCGCGGCGGCGGCCAGCCCGATGGCGACGACGTCCAACGGCAGCGCCAGCGGGCGTCGGGGCTCGGCAGCCGCGGAGGCGAACGCCGCCTCGTGAAGTGAGGGCACCGAACGGCGCATGGCGCCGTTGGGCGGCGCCACGGACGAACCACCAGAGCCACCAGAGCCGGTCGGAACATCGACCGAGGCCAGCCGGCCGGCGGGTCGGGACAGAACGTCCGGGGACAGACGACCGGGCACCGATCAGCAGTCGTCCGGTCCGCTATGGCCATCCGGTCCGCTATGGCCATCCGGAGCGGACGAGCGGACGGGAGCCCGGCCCGGCGCGGCCGCGGCCGGACTGTCGCTGTCCCAGGCCGATCATCGGCCTGACAGTGATCATCTACCGGAGGTCAGCCAGCGTCCCGGACGCCTGCCCAGTGCCCGACCGGACACCCGCACCGACGCGCCGGGGGCGCCCGGCGTCGTGGCGAGCGACGGCACCGGCACCGGTGTCGCCGGCGACACCGGCGAGTCGACTCCTTCGATCGAACTGGAGTATCGGCGTACGGACGGGCATCTGCGATGGGGCCGCCGATTCCGGTGAAGACATGCGCTGGTGAAGAGATGCGTGCCGGGGCCGCCGACGACTCCTCGGCAAAGGCTTCGGCCGGTGGCTGGCGGAACATACGCCGGTGCCACCGGCCTGGTGGCCCGCTGTCAGTGCGCGAAGTGGCGGACACCGCTGAAGTAGAGCGTGACGCCGGCCTCTCGGGCGGCCGTGATGACGAGCTCGTCGCGCACCGACCCGCCCGGTTCGACCACGGCCCGCACCCCCGCCTCGGCGAGCACCTCGAAGCCGTCAGGGAACGGGAAATAGGCGTCGCTCGCGGCGACGGCTCCCTTCGCCCGGTCCCTGGCCCGGGTCACCGCGAGCCGGGCCGCGTCCACCCGGTTCACCTGGCCCATCCCGACGCCGACGGTGGCACCGCCGGACGCGAGGAGGATGGCGTTCGACTTCACCGAGCGCACCGCCCGCCAGGCGAACCGCAACTCGGCCAGTAGGGCCTCGTCCGCAGGTGATCCCGCCTCCAGCGTCCATCCGGACGGCTCGTCGCCCGGCGCCTCGACGGCGTCCCGCGACTGCAGGAGCAGGCCTCCGCTGATCTGACGCAGTTCGATCCCGCGCTGGTGCGGCGGCGGCGGGCACTCCAGCAGCCGGATCGACGGCTTACGGGAGAGGATCTCCACCGCGGCGGGTTCGTATGCCGGTGCGACGACGACCTCGGTGAAGATCTCCGCGATCTGTTCGGCGAGCTCGACCGAGACCGGACGGTTGGTCGCGATCACCCCGCCGAAGGCGGAGACCGGGTCGCAGGCATGCGCCTTGCGGTGGGCCTCGGCGATGGTGGCGCCGACCGCGATGCCGCAGGGGTTGGCGTGCTTGATCACGGCCACGGCGGGCTCGGTGAAGTCGAACACTGCTCGGCGGGCGGCGTCGGTGTCGGTGTAGTTGTTGTAGGACATCTGCTTGCCGTGCAGCTGACGGGCCGAGGCGAGGCCGGGCCGACCCCCGGCGTCGCTCTCCACGTAGAGCGCGGCGCGCTGATGGGGGTTCTCGCCGTAACGCAGGACCTCCGTACGGTGCCACTGCGCGGACAGCACGTCGGGCCATCCGCTCTCCCGCGCCACCTTGTCCGGCGCGACGGCGCCGGCGAACCACGAAGACACGGCGATGTCGTACGCCGCGGTGTGGGCGAACGCCTTCGCGGCGAGCCGACGGCGAGCGGGAAGATCATATCCGGATCCGCGGACTGCGGCGGCCAACTCGGTGTAGTCGCCGGGTGTGACGACGACGGCGACCGACGCATGGTTCTTCGCCGCCGCGCGGATCATGGCCGGACCGCCGATGTCGATCTGCTCGATCACCTCGTCCTCGCTCGCACCGGAGGCGACCGTCGCGGCGAACGGATACAGGTTGACGACGACCAGGTCGAACGGGGCGATGTCGAGTTCGGCCAGCGCCGCGGCGTGCTCGGCGTTACGCAGATCGGCCAACAGACCGGCGTGCACGTGGGGGTGCAGCGTCTTGACGCGACCGCCCAGCACCTCCGGAAAGCCGGTCACGGTGCTCACCGGTGTGACCGCCAGCCCGTGACGGGCCAGGACGTCGGCGGTCGAACCGGTCGAGACCACCTCGACGTCGGCCACGAGGAACGCCTCCGCGAGGACGTCGAGCCCGCTCTTGTCGTAGACGCTGACAAGCGCCCGTCGCAGCGGCCGCCGCCCGGTGGGGACCACTTCGCCGGGCTCGGATCCGCGGATAGCCCCGCCCTCGCCGGCCACACCTTCGCCCGATGACGTCATGATTCCTCCTGTATCCAAACTTCTACCGATGCGGGAGACCCATGCTCGCCCCGTCGAGGTCCGGCCGGGGCCGAGTCGCCGCTCCCGGCCCGCACGATCTCGCCGATCGTCGCGACGAACAGTCCTCGCTCGACGCTCTGGATCCGTGCATGAAGTGTCTGCTCGGTATCGCCTGGCTCAACCGGCACCGCCCGCTGAGTGATGATTGGACCGGTGTCAACGCCTTCGTCGACCCAGTGCACCGTTACCCCGCTGACCTTCACCCCGGCGGTCAACGCGTCACGCACCGCGGTGGCTCCCGGGAAGGCGGGCAGCAGCGACGGGTGGGTGTTGATCGTCCGGAACCGGCCGATCACCCGGGCACTGAGAATCTTCATGTAGCCCGCCAGGACCAACAGATCGGGCGCGAACTCGGCGATCCGCCCGGCCGTCGCGGCGTTGAAGGCATCCCGGTCCGCGTGGTCCTCGAGACGAACGATGAACACCGGGACCCCCGACGCCCGGGCCCGCCGTTCCGCGCCGGTGCCATAGCGGTCGGTGCCGACCGCCACGACCGCCGCGCCGAACCCGGGGTCCGCGGTTGCGTCGAGGATCGCCTGCAGGGTGGTTCCCGCTCCCGAGGCGAGCACGACGAGACGAGCAGACACAGACACACTCCGTAAGCAGAATCGGGCGACACGACGAGCCGCCCGCTGCGCAACCGCCATCTGCGGACGGCGGCGGAACAATGGCCGGTCCGACTGTACTGACTCGACCAGCTCCGCCGCTTCCCGCCGGAAACGCGCGCACCGGCGCCCGCCGGGCGCGGCCCGCCAGGCAGCCACCTGAGCCCGGGGCTGCCGATCATGCCGCCGGAACCCATCCGGCGAGGAGATCTGCCAGCCACGCGTCGATGGCCTGGGCGGACGGGACCTCGCAGGCCGCCGGAGACGACAGCCCGTCAGCCAACGAGCGCAGCCCCGCACACCCGTCCTCCTCATCCCCACCCGTGCCGCCCGCTGCACAGGTGCACCCGGCGGAGGCCGCGGGGCCCGCAGCTCCCTCGAAGCCCTCATCGAGCTCGCCGTAGTCCCGCCCGTCCAGCAGATCACTCGGCCGGCACAGGTAGAGCTCAGCCAGCCGTGACAGGACCTGTGTGGAAGGCGCCCGGCCGCCCTTGGCCGGCCAGCTCTCCCAGTACGAGAAGGTCTTACCGGTCTTGGCCGGCCCCGAACCGGGCCACCGCTCGTTCCAGCGGCGTGCGGCCTCCTCCTGCGTCCAGCCGTGCGCGAGGCGGAACGCGACGAGCGCGCTCAGGTGATGGCGGGTCTGCAGTCTTCGGGCGATACGGCGATAGGACCAGCCCAGCTCCCGCAGGCGAAGTGCTTCAGCCCGGATACGGGCGACCGTGACCGCCACGACGACCTCCGTGAAGATGATCCAGTGCGGTCACGGTAACCGACGGCGCAGACAGTTTCGGAGGCCGACGGGGTGCCGGGCAGGCGGGGAGGGAGCGGGCGGGGAAAGGTCCCCGCCGGGCGGGGAGCTGCGGGCCCACAGACCTCGAGGAGGCCGCGGCAGCGGGGCCGCGAGGCCGGTCAGGGGTGTCGTCGTGACAGCCGGGCTGACGACCATGAGCCGGACGGTTGCAGCCTGCGCCACCAGGAGGGCGCCGCCGCGTCGTCGGCGACGAACGGCCGCTCGGCCCGACGGGCCGCCAGGTCGATGCCGCCGATCAACAGGAGTCCGACAAGCGCGGTCTCCCCCCCGGCAATCAGGCCGCACAGCCATCCGGACGAGGGACCATAGTGGTTACCCTGACCCGTCACGGTCCCGACCTGTCCCATCGACACTTGGACCGCCAGACCCACGAGGACACCGCAGACCACCGCCCCGAGCAGGACGGTCAGGATGCGAGCCCGGGAGCGGCGTCCCAGGCTCGCCCGATGGACCATGACAGTAAGCACGACGCCGGCCACGACGGGCACCAGCGCCAGCACAAGCCACCCGGGCCTGGGTAACGCGCTCGGCGGAAGGGCCGCCAGCACCGGGAGGTCCGGCAGGTCGGCCGGGCGGACGACATCCGCCCGGACCAGACCCGGACCCGTTCGAAATCCTGGTCCGAGGGCGTAGGACAGACCCCAGAGGACCAGGTTGGGTAGCAGCGCAAGCTGGGTCGCCGTGAGCCCGAGACCCCCGAGCACGCCCACGTCGAGCGAGCGCTCGGCGGCGGCGACCTCGGGCTCGGTCGCCGCGAGCACCAGCGCGACCCCGAACGCGGCGGCCGCCAGCAGCGCCATGAACGCCGCCGCGCCGGACAGCAGGGGGACGCGCAGCATCACGGGCAGCATCCGCCATGCCGTGCGCAGCCGATGGCGGCCGGCCAGCGCGCCGAGCAGGGCGGCCGGTATCCCGAACGCGACCGTCCCCAGCGCCGCAGAACCGGGGGTCGGCCGTACCGAGTGCGTGCGCACGATGAGCGCGACGACCACGACGAAGAGAGTCTGGGCGCCCACGACGCCGATGACGTCGCCTGCCACGGCCCGCCAAGGGACCCCGACGGCGCCATCCGACCGGCAGCGGCCCCCGCGGGAGTCCCCGAGGTCCGCCACCGAAGCGGCGGAGCGCCCTCCGCCGAGCCGGGCGGGCCGCAACCGCGACACCCGGCCCAGGGGCGTCCGGTTGAGAACGGCATGCGACTGCAGCGGTGCCGCGCTCGCCCGCCGATGTGCCGCGCTCAGCGTCGCGGCCAGCGGAAAGAGGGCGAGGCCCAATGGCCGGAACGCGATGATCCCGTCAGGGAGCCGCAGCGTCGTTCCGTGAGCGGCAAGCCACAGATCGGCTCCGACGCGCAGAGCCGCGGCGGGTCCGGTGGAGGAGCCGGTGTCGGCTCCCCACACAACCAGAACGACGAATTCGATGAATATCAGGCCCGCAGCCGACGCGGCGACCGCCTCCGCCAGGGGTCGTCCGCCCCGCTGCCAGATCCGATCGGCAAGGCGCCGCGGCAGTCTGGGCGGCTGCATGGAGGCGGGCACGTATCGGATCAACGACCGGGAGGAGGCTCCTGCTGGCCGTAACCACCCGGCGGAGGCGGCTGCTGGCCATAACCTGGGGGCGACTGAGCCTGACCCTGCGACGGCTGCCCGTACCCCGTGGGCGGCTGGCCGTAACCGGGAGTGGGCTGCTGGCCGTAGGGCTGACCGTAGGGCGGCTGCTGACCACCATACGGAGGCCAGGCGCCCGGCTGACCGGGCCCGGTGGGACGGGCACCCGGACGGCCGGGAATGGGCGCTCCGCTCGCCAGCGCCGTGAGCACACCGAAGACGGTCTGCACGATCGTCAGCAGCAAGGCGAGGTAGAACCCGAAACTCGGCCCGGCGTCCACCCCGCTCGGCACGTCGGGGAACCGGATCCATCTGATCAACAGCAGAAGGACGGCGAACGCCGAGACGGCCGGCAGTATCCACAGGATCGAGACCGGACCAACGTCCGGGATGCGGACGTTGGCGGCGACGCGCGCCGTCACCAGACCGGCGACCACGACCACCAGGAACACCGGGAACCAGGAGTTGAACCCGAGCCCCCAGGCGTTTTTGTGAGCCTCCGCCGAGCGGCCGAAAAACCCCAGGCTCACCGAATACCACGGCAGGAAGCTCACGATGAACGTGACCGCCCCAGAGACGACCACCCCGATGTCGTTGGTGGCGACGCTACGACCGCCGATCTGTGCCACGACGGCAACCCCACTTCGTCTGGTCGGTCGGTGCGGAGACGAGAGCCGTCGATGCACCGATGCAGAAGTCTTGCAACCGTCGGAAGCGAAGGGAAGACGTCCGTCCCCGAAGCCCCGCGGCCAAGACCCCTACCTGTCCCGATGATGAGCCCCCGCGGGACGCGGGGCTCATCATCGGGACAGGCCTACAACGACCGCATGATGTCAGCCATCAGCCGGGCGGTCTCCGACGGGGTCTTGCCAACCCGGACGCCGGCCTTCTCCAGGGCTTCTTTCTTGGCCTGCGCGGTCCCGGACGAACCGGACACGATGGCGCCCGCGTGGCCCATCGTCTTGCCCTCCGGCGCGGTGAAGCCGGCCACGTAGCCGACGACCGGCTTGGTCACGTGCTCTTCGATGTGCGCCGCGGCCCGCTCCTCGGCGTCGCCGCCGATCTCACCGATCATCACGATCGCGTCGGTGTTCGGATCGGCCTGGAAGGCATCGAGCGCGTCGATGTGCGTGGTGCCGATGACCGGGTCGCCACCGATGCCGACGCAGGTGGAGAAGCCGAACTCCCGCAGCTCGTACATCATCTGGTAGGTCAGCGTGCCGCTCTTGCTGACCAGGCCGATGCGCCCGCCGGGGGTGATGTCGGCCGGGATGATGCCGGCATTGGACAGACCGGGGCTCGCGATACCCGGGCAGTTCGGCCCGATGATCCGCGTCGTCGCCTTGTACTGGGAGTAGGCGAAGAACTCGGTCGTGTCGTGGATCGGCACGCCCTCGGTGATGACCACCGCGAGCGGGATCGCCGCGTCGATCGCCTCGATCGCCGCGTCCTTGGTGAACGCGGGCGGAACGAAGATCACCGAGGCGTTGGCGCCGGTCTGCGCCATCGCATCGGCGACGGAGCCGAACACCGGCACGCCCTCGACCTGCTGGCCCACCTTGCGCGCGTTCACGCCGGCGACGACGTTCGTGCCCGCGGCGAGCATGCGGCGGGTGTGCTTGCTGCCCTCCGAGCCGGTGATGCCCTGCACCACCACCCGGCTGTTCTCGTCAAGCCAGATAGCCATCGGTTCGCAATCCCCTTCGCCCAGGTCAGGCCGCGGCCGCGGCGAGCTCGGCGGCGAGCTTCGCCGCGCCGTCCATCGTGTCGACCGGCTTGACCACCGGCAGGTTCGCCTCGGCCAGGATGCGGCGGCCCTCCTCGGCGTTGTTACCGTCGAGGCGCACCACCAGCGGGGTGCTGACGTCGCCGACGATCTTCAGGGCCTGCACGATGCCGTTGGCCACCGCGTCGCAGGAGGTGATGCCACCGAAGATGTTGACGAAGACGCTCTTGACCGCCGGGTCACCAAGGATGATCGACAGACCGTTTGCCATGACATCGGCGGACGCGCCGCCGCCGATGTCGAGGAAGTTCGCCGGGCGCTTGCCGCCGAACTCCTCCCCGGCGTAGGTCACCACGTCGAGGGTGGACATGACCAGGCCGGCACCGTTTCCGATGATCCCGACCTCACCCTCGAGCTTGACGTAGTTGAGGCCCTTCTCCTTGGCCTTCTGCTCCAGCGGGTCGACCGCGGCCACGTCGACGAACGCCTCGTGCTCCGGGTGGCGGAAGTCGGCGTTGTCGTCCAAGCTGACCTTGCCGTCGAGGGCGACGACCCGGCCGTCACCGGTGAGGATCAGCGGGTTGACTTCGACGAGGGTGGCGTCCGACTTGAGGAACACGGTCCAGAGCTTGGCCAGCAGCTCGCTCGCGCCGTCCAGAGCCGCCTCGGGCAGCTTCGCCGTGACCGCGATCTCGCGCGCCTTGGCCGCGTCGACTCCCCTGAGCGGGTCGATCGCGATCCGGGCCAGCGCCTCCGGCTTGGTCGCCGCCACCTCCTCGATCTCCATGCCGCCCTCCCGGGAGGCCATGGCGAGGAAGGTGCGGTTCGCCCGGTCCAGCAGGAAGGATGCGTAGTACTCCTCGGCGATGTTGCTGGCTTCCTCGACGAGCACCGAGTGGACCGTGTGGCCCTTGATGTCCATGCCGAGGATCGCTGTCGCCTTCGCGAAGGCGTCATCCGGCCCGTCGGCTACCTTGACGCCACCGGCCTTGCCCCGGCCTCCGGTCTTGACCTGCGCCTTGACGACGACCTTGCCACCGAGCTCGGTGGCGATCGCGCGGGCCTCCTCGGGGGTGGTCGCGGTCTTCCCGGTGGGCACCGGTACGCCATGTTCGGCGAACAGCTTCTTCGCCTGGTATTCGAAAAGATCCACGGTCCGTCCAGTCGGATGCGGTCGTTACGGGTTGGGATACGTAGAGCTGCACAGAACGCCTGCGAGCCTACTGACGAGGGCGTTACAGCGCGCGCCACGCGCTGTGCACCACACCGCCGTCGCCGGCGGCCCACGGGTGGAATCGAACGGGCCGATCCGGCGCATCCCTCGACTCGGTCCGGGGCCCCGGCAGGTCGATACAGGACAGATACAGGACAAATGAGTGTGGACACCCACCGTGCCGAGGGCGGCTTCCGCCCCACCGTCCTCAGAGCGCGGGTCCGCCGGGAGCCGCTGAGCGTGACCGACGGGACCTGCCCTACGCCGTCCCGTGTCCGACGTCACGAAAGTTAAGACCCTCATTATGTCGGAAATCACACGGAAGAAACACCGATCGTGGCCAGCCCCTCCGGACCAGTCAGACGAATTTCAGGATAACGACAATCAAGATCATCGTTAGTCCGATCCCGAGCCAACCCAGGCCGATACCGACGGCCGCCACCGTGGCGCCACGCTTATCCCGGCGGCGGATCCGAACCCGCGCAACCAGTCCCACTACGACAGCCGCGGCACTGCCAATCCCGAAGATCCAGAGTACCGCCAAGAGAACCGACAGCATCGCGCCGCTGTTCCAGTGCCGGCGCCGCGGCGCCTCGGCCCGCCGAGCGTCGGTCCACAGCCCGACCCGCAGCGCAGCCGGTCGACCCGCTGGCGGGAAGGCCGACGGATCGGGAGGACGCGCCGGCGGAGTCGGGTCGCTGGGGCGATAGGTCACCTCCGACCGTCCCGGATCGGACGCCACGTCCGCGGCGGCGGTCGCGCCCCGACGCTCCGCGGGCGCCTGATCCGCCCACTTCCCCGGGAAAACCGCTCCCGACGGTGGCGGGGAGACCGGTCGCGGCGGTGCCGCGGGGGATAATAGCACGGCGGGCCGAAAGGCCGACGCGGGTGGCGGCGGTCCGACCGGCCACAGGCCGGGTGCCGGGCCCGGTCCCTGCACGTCCGGCGCCCAGCCACCGGACGGGTCGGCCTCGGTGACCCCACGCACCTCCCGGCCTACCAGCGCGGCCAGCAGCGAGGCGGCGTCCGGCCGCTCCCGCGGGGCCTTGGACAGCGCCCTCGCGACCAGGTTGAGCAGGTATCCGGGGAGCGCGTGGAGATCGGGAGAGTCCCGCTGTACCCGGACGGCAAGCAGGTCCGGCGTCTCGGCATGGAAGGGATGCCACCCCGTCGCCGCGTACGTCATGCAGCTCGCCCAGGCAAAGACGTCCGCTGAGGCGTCCGACGGCTCGCCGCGCATCTGTTCCGGTGACATCCAGGCCAACGTGCCGATCACATGACCGGTGCGGGTCAGCGTGGCGCTGTCGGTCAGGTGCGCGACCCCGAAGTCGATCACCTTGGGCCCGTCCCAGGCCAGCAGGATGTTGGACGGCTTGAGATCACGATGGACGACACCGGCGGCGTGGATGGCGACCAGCGCGTCGGCGAGGCCGACGGCGAGACCCCGGACGAGGTGGTCCTCCAGCCGACCGCGGGCCCGGACGGCCTCGGCCAGGCTGGTCCCCTCGACGTACTCGGTGACCATCCACGGCGCCGCGGCCTCGGTGTCGGCGTCGAGCACGGCGGCCACCGCCGTGCCTCGCACGCGCAGCGCCGCCCGCACCTCACGTTCGAAGCGGCTGCGGAACTCCTCGTCCTCGGCGAGATCCTCGGCAGCGACCTTCACCGCAACGGGACGCCGATCCGGGGCGAAACCGAGATACACGGTCCCCATCCCGCCGGCACCGATCCGGTTCTGCAGACGGTACGGGCCGATTTGGCGAGGATCGTCCTCCATCAGCGGTGTGAGCATCGCTCCCTTCGCTGCGCCCCTCGCTGCACCGGTGTAGCAGGTTCGATCCGGGTTCCCATCCGCCCAGGGGGCTGTGGGTGAAAGAGTATGTCCCCGGCCGCCATCGGCCGAAGGCGCGGTGCGTCGCAGGCGTGCGGGCCCGCGAGCACCCGCCGGCCACCCGCCGGCGGGGAGTGCCCGTCCGTGTTCCACGACACCGTTCCACGACACCATGGCCGCGACGACGGGCATCCGGTCGGCCCCGGGCGCGAAAATGCAGGCGTGGACAGCGACACCCGGCCGGGCCAGGAGACGACCGCCGACTGGCGCGCCGCCCTGCTCGCAGGCATCACCCTGCGGCCCGCCACGGCCGCGGCCGTCAACCGACTGGGCTGGCCCGACTACGACGGTCGACCGGCTCTGCGCTGGGGCGAGGGCGCGGTGGCCGGCATTCCTGCCGTGGTCGCGGTCTGGGATTTCACGGTTTACGGGGGAAGCTTTGGCGAGCGGGACGCACGTGGGTTCGCCGAGGCCGCCACCGCGGCCGCAGCCAGCCGCCGTCCCCTGGTGTCGTTCCTGCGCAGCGGTGGCACCCGCTTGCAGGAAGGGGTCGCCGGACTCGTCGGACTGCCCCGAGCCGCACTGGCGCTCGCCGCGCTGGACGCGGCGGGGGTCGGTCACATCGCCGTCGCGGACCAGCCCACCACCGGTGGTGTCTGGGTGACGATCGGCTCCCGCGCGGACCTTCGGTGCGCGGTACGCGGGGCGACGGTCGGCTTCGCCGGGCCTCGGGTGGTCGCGGCGGTCACCGGCACCGCCCCGTCTCCGGGCAGCTACACCGCAGGCTCGGCGTACGCCGCCGGGCTGGTCGACGCGGCGGCGGCGCCCAGGGCGGTCCAGGCGTGGCTGCGGCGGGCTCTGACCGGCCTGGCGGGTCTACCAGATCGGGAGAGCCGGGCTGGTCCAGGTACCCGGACCAGCCCGGGCGGCCAAACCACTCCGGGCGGATCGGGCGATCTGGCAGACGGAGGCGACCTGGCAGACGGATCGGACGGCGGCCCGTCACAAGCCGACGACGAGACCACCCTCCCCGTCCCGCCCGACGATCCGGACACCCGAACCGGGTCCGACGGACCTGCGCCGGGGGCTGAACACGTCGCCGCGCGCTCCGGGTGGGCGCAGGTGCGGGCGGCCAGGGACGGCATCCGACCGGACGGCATCGAGGTGCTGCAGACGCTGCTTCCCGACGGCGTCGACCTGGTCGGGCCGGATCCCCGGGTCGTGGCCGGTGTGGGGGTGCTCCTGGGCGACGTCGCGGGGCCTGCGGGGGCTGCGGGGCGGGGAGGGCCGATGCGTGCGGTGGTTGTAGCTGTCGGGGCCCGTCGCGGCGACGCCCCGGGTCCGACCGGGTACCGGTTGTTGGTCCGCGCCGCCCGGCTCGCGGGGAAGCTGGGGATTGGTCTCGTGACCCTGGTCGACACGCCCGGCGCGGCGAACGACGCGGACGCCGAGGCCGCGGGCATCGCGGCGGCGATCGGGGACGCGATGGCCGCGGTGTTGGCCTGCCCCTCGCCGACGCTGTCGATTGTGTTGGGTGAGGGCGGCTCCGGCGGGGCTCTCGCCGCGGCGGTCACCGACATCGTGGCCATGACCCCGGACAGTTACTTCACCGCGCTCTCCCCGGAGGGCACCGCCGTCACGCTGCGGGTACCGGTCGAGCGGGCCGCAAACGTCTCCGGGCTACGGCCGACCGACCTAAACGCGCTGGGATTCGCCGATCGGCTCCTGTCCGCCACCACCGCGGCCGAGACGGCGCGCGACGCTGCATCGCTGCTCGCATCCCTGAGCCGGGAGGACCAGGGCGATCGGCTGCGCCGGCGGCAGGCTCGATGGTCGACAGGGCTACCTAACAGTCTGTAGTATTTCTCTCCGGTCTTTACTTGGTCACCGGGATATCTGCCGACCTGGGGGGGCGAGCACCACGGCTGGCGGCACGGATGGTACGGCAAGGGAAGGCGAGCGGGCCATCGGCGAGCAGATACTGCCATCGTTGGCTGCGGCCACGGCCCGCCTCAGGCGGGCCGTGGCCGCAGACATCGTCGCCGCTCCAGGGCGGTCGGTCCTCGTCGGCCTGCGCACGACCCCGGTGAACGCCCGCGGGCTCGCCGTGGAAGCGGCCTGGATCGCCACCCACCTCGCCCTCTACCCGGCGAGTGCGCTGCGCCGGCAGCGCCCGCGCGAGCACGAGCCCTACTCGCTGAGCGCCCTCTCCCCCCTGCACCGCAGCCTGCTGGTCAACGCTCCCGACGCGGCAGGCACCCCGATCCTGCTGATCCACGGCCTGATCGACAACCGGTCCGTGTTCACCCGGTTGGGCCGGTCGCTGCGCCGCCGCGGTTTCCGCCGGGTGCGCACGGTGGAGCTGCCGCTGCTCGTACCGACGGTGCAGGAAGCGGCGCTCCGACTCGCCGCGTCCGTGCACGCCGCCATGGCGGACAGCGGCAGGCAGCGCGTGCACATCGTCGCCCATTCACTCGGCGGGCTGGTGGCCCGTTACTACGTGCAACAACTCGGGGGCGATCAGTACGTGGACACGCTGATCACTCTCGCGACGCCTCATTCCGGCACCCGTCTCGCCGGGCTTGTCCCCCGGTCGGTGCCGTACCGGCTCGTCACCCAGCTACGGCCGGGATCGGCGCTCCTACGCGAACTCGCCGCACCCGCCCCCGGCTGCCGGACCCGGTTCGTCGCGATCGGCGCCGGGCTGGACAGCGTGGTGCGGCCCGCCGAGGCGGCGCTCGACCATCCCGATCTCGACATCGAAAATCACACCGTGCCGGGCCTTGGGCATCATTCCCTGGCGTTCAGCGGCAAGGTTGCTCACCTGGTCGCGAGCTGCCTCGCCGGGGCGGCGGACCGGCCGGGACCGGTCCCCCGAGCGGAACGGTCCCGGCGACCCGGACCGTCGGGACCCTCGGGACCGTCAGAGCTTCTCGACGGGGGCGTACCGCAGGAGCAGGCGCTTCGTGCCGGCGTTCTCGCCGAAGTCGATGGTCGCCTCGGCGGAGTCACCGACCCCGCCGGTGGCGACGACAACCCCGAGACCGAAACTGTCATGGGTCACCCGGTCGCCTTGGCGCAGTTCCAGGACGGCCCGCGCGGCCGGCCGCGCGCGGCCCGAGAACGGCGAGTTCGGTAGCGGTTTACGCGCCGCCGGGGCGTCGGCGGCGCCCCGGCGGGTGGCGCCCGACCCAAACCCGCCAGACGAACCCCAGGACGTCCCCGCGGGCGCCGGCGGGGGATCGGCCAGCCGACGCCAATCAACCAGCATGTCCGGCACCTCGCCGAGGAAGCGCGACGGCGGGTTGTAGGCCGGTTGGCCCCAGGCGCTGCGCATCACCGCGCGGGTCAGGTAGAGCCGGGTCCGGGCCCGGGTGACGCCCACATAGGCGAGCCGGCGTTCCTCCTCGAGCTGGGTGGGATCTCCCAAGGTCCGCAGGTGCGGGAAGACGCCGTCCTCGAGACCGGTGAGGAAGACGACGGGGAACTCGAGGCCCTTGGCGCTGTGCAGCGTCATAAGGGTGACCACACCATCGGAACCGTCGTCGCTCGGAACCTGGTCCGCGTCGGCGACGAGCGAGACCTGCTCGAGGAACTCCGCGAGCGTGCCCTCGGGCAGCCGCTGGGTGAACTCCTGGACCACTCCGACCAGTTCCTGCAGGTTTTCCACCCGGCCCTGGGACTCGACGGTGTCCTCTGCGAGGAGTTCCGACAGGTAGCCGGTGCGTTCAAGCACCGCCTCGACCACGGCCACCGGGTCGTCGGCCGCCACGGTGCGTAGCTCGGCGAGCAGCGCGGTGAACTTTCGCACCGCCTTCGCCGAGCGCGCGGCGATCCCCGGCACCTCGTCGACACGCTCCAGTGCCTGCGCGAACCCGATCCGCTCGACATCGGCGAAGCCCGCCAGGGCCGCCTCGGCCCGCTCGCCGATCCCGCGGCGAGGCACGTTCAGGATGCGACGCAGGTTCACCGTGTCGCTGGGATTGACGAGGACCCGCAGGTAGGCAAGGAGATCACGGATCTCCTTGCGCTCGTAGAACCGCACCCCGCCGACCACCCGGTAGGGCAGCCCGACCCGGACAAAGATCTCCTCAAACACCCGGCTCTGGGCGTTGGTCCGGTAGAACACCGCGACGTCGGCGGACCGCGCGAGCTTCGCGTCCGAGAGCCGGTCGACCTCCTCGGCGACAAAGGCCGCCTCGTCGTGCTCGTTGTCGGCGGCGAATCCGACGATCTTCTCACCGTCACCGGCGTCCGACCATAGCCGCTTGGCCTTGCGCTGGTTGTTACGCGCAATCATCGCGTTCGCGGCGGAGAGGATGGTCTGGGTGGAGCGGTAGTTCTGTTCCAGCAGGATCACCGCGGCGTTCGGGAAGTCCTCCTCGAACTCCACGATATTGCGGATGTTCGCCCCGCGGAAGGCGTAGATCGACTGGTCCGCGTCGCCAACCACGCACAGCTCCGCCGGTGGGACGGCGCCCGAGGCCCAGGTATCCGACCCGGCCGCTGGCTCGGCCGCCGGCTCCTCTGACTCCACCGGCGCGGACCCGGCACCGAAGTACGCCGGCTGGCCGACGAGCTCGCGCACCAAAACGTACTGCGCGTGGTTGGTGTCCTGGTACTCGTCCACGAGCACATGTCGGAAGCGGCGCCGGTAGTGCTCAGCGACGTCGGGGAACGCCTGGAGGAGGTTCACCGTCGTCATGATCAGATCGTCGAAGTCGAGGGCGTTGGCCTGAGCCAGCCGCTGCTGATAAGCGGCGTAGACCTCGGCGACAGTCCGCTCGAGGTGGTTCGTGGCCCGGTCCCGTGCGGCCTCCCAGTCGATCAGTTCGTTCTTCAGGTTGCTGATCTGTGCCGCCAGACCTCGGGCGGGATGCCGCTTGGGATCAAGATCGAGATCGCGGGTGACCAGAGTGATCAGACGCTGCGCGTCGGCGGCGTCGTAGATGGAGAAGGTCGAGCTGAACCCGAGACTCTTCGTCTCGGACCTCAGGATGCGCACGCAGGCCGAGTGGAAGGTGCTCACCCACATCGCCCGCGCCCGAGGACCGACCAGTGCCGAGACCCGTTCGCGCATCTCGCTGGCGGCCTTGTTGGTGAACGTGATCGCCAGAATCTCCCCCGGCCGGACCCCCCGGGCAGCCAGCAGGTACGCGATACGGTGGGTCAGCACCCGCGTCTTGCCGGACCCCGCGCCCGCGACGACAAGCAGGGGTGCTCCGATGTGCACCACCGCCGCCCGCTGCTGCAGGTTGAGCCCGTCGAGCAGACTCTCGGCATCCAGGCGCGGCGAGGAGGAGTCACCGGGCCCGTCCCCGCCCACCGGCGGCGCCAGCACCGCTGGGCCGAACAGGTCGTAGGGCACGTGCGCACCGCCGTGGACATCCGTTCCGACCGACCCGGCGATGCCGGATCCGCCGCCGTGGGAATCGCCGAAAAAGCCGCTCATGGGACTCCGATCGTACGTTCGACGTCGAGCGGGTCGGACCGCGGCATGCCCGGATCGCACCCGACGACCCGGTTCGCGGTGTGGTTCGCGAGATGCACCGACAGCCCCACCCGGCCGCGGTCCTCGCGCGTCCGTGCCACCACATGACCATCACGCGTCCACGCCCAGTGGTCGTCGACCCGCGTGCTGACCAGCCTATTGTCCGTCGTTCCCGCCCCGCCCCGCGCGCGAGGGCGGGTCGTCGATGGCTGTGGCCCGCGTCAACGCCCGGCCCACCGGCGGTCACGCGGTCAGGCGGTCACGCGGTGCTCGACGCGCTCGGCGGGATGGCCGCGAGCGCCTTCACCCTGCTGGCCACCCCCGGGTCGATGTTGCCGCCCGACAGGATCGCCACCGTCGGGCCCTGCGCGAGATCACCTTGACGCAACAAGGCCGCAACCCCCGCGGCGCCGGCCGGTTCCACCTGGTGGCCGGCCCGGTGCAGCAACACCATCGCCTCCCAGAACGCTGCCTCATCGACCGTGACGATCTCGTCCACCAGGCGTGCGGCAAGGGCGAAGGTCAGAACCCCGGGAGCGTTCACCGCCATACCGTCGGCGATCGTGGTCGACGCCGAGACCACCCGTGACGAACGTGGCGCCGTCGGCTGTTCGGATGTCCGGCTGCCCGGAATCGTCCCGGCTTCCCACAGTGTTCCGGCACCAGGCGTCACCACCCCACCGGGGGGCACCGGGAGCCGCCGGCCAGCCCGCAGCGACGCGGCGAACGCCGACGACAGCACGGACTGCACACCGACCACTCGCACATCGGGGCGCCGGGACCGCACCGCCGCAGCCAGCCCGCTGATCAGTCCTCCGCCGCCCACCCCGACCAGAACGGTGCCGAGATCGGGCACCTGATCGAGCAACTCCAAGCCGATCGTGCCCTGCCCGGCCACCACCGTCGGGTCGTCGAATGGGTGGACCAGCAGCCGGTCTCCCCGGGCGGCGAAGGCGGCGGCCGCCGCGAGCGCCGTCTCCACCCCCCCGGGTATCTTCTCGACCCGGGCGCCCCACCGGCGCGTCCGCGCCACTTTGACCGGATTGGCCCCCACCGGCACGAAGATGGTCGCCTCGACGCCGAAGGTCGCGGCCGCGAAGGCCACTCCCTGGGCGTGGTTACCGGCACTGGCCGCCACCACCCCCCGGGCCCGCGTCGCCGGATCCGCGGTGGCCACCCGGTGGTAGGCACCCCGAAGCTTGAACGAACCGGTATGCTGCTCGTGCTCACACTTGAGCCAGACGGGCGCACCGATCGCCGCTGACAGGCCGAGATCCCGGACGACTCTGGTCTGTCGTGCCACCCCGGCAAGGACCCGGGCCGCGGCACGGATGTCCGACGCCCAGAGTTCGGCGTCCGGGGCTACCGATCGGTCGTCTGCGGCTGCTGCGGTCATGGAGCATCTCCCGGCGGCTGAGCGGCCACCCCACCATGACCGCGGCAACAAAAAAGCCCCCCACCAGGACAAGGCGGAAGGGCGAGGCGCGGACCCGATGATCGGTCGCGCGCCTAGGTAATGGCCATCTCGTGCGGGGTCACGTCATCCAGGGTGCTCCGGTTCCGCCCGGACGTCAAACGTGCCCGTCGGCGGGGGTCGCCCGACGGGCACGCGCTCCGATCCGGGATCGTCACTCCCACTCAATCGTGCCGGGGGGCTTGGAGGTGATGTCGTACACCACCCGGTTGACCTGCGGCACCTCGTTGACCACCCGGTTCGAGATGCGTTCCAGCAGGCCGTAGGGTAGCCGGGCCCAGTCGGCGGTCATCGCGTCCTCGCTGGTGACCGCGCGCAGGACGATCGGGAAGCCGTACGTACGCTCGTCACCCTGGACGCCTACCGACCGCACGTCGGCGAGCAGCACCGCGAAGACCTGCCAGATCTCGCGGTCCAGGCCGGCCTTGCGAATCTCCTCCCGGATCACCGCGTCGGCCGCCCGCACCACGTCGAGCCGCTCGGGCGTGACCTCGCCGATGATGCGGACGGCGAGGCCCGGGCCCGGGAACGGCTGGCGCCAGACGATCTCCTCGGGCAGCCCGAGCTCCTCGCCGAGCCGACGGACCTCGTCCTTGAACAGGGTCCGAAGCGGCTCGACCAGACCGAACCGCAGGTCCTCGGGCAGTCCGCCGACGTTGTGATGAGACTTGATCTTCGCGGCCGTCGGCGAACCGGATTCGATCACATCGGGATACAATGTCCCCTGCACAAGAAAGTCGATCGTCGCGCCCTCCGCCTCCGCCCGGGCCTCCAGTTCGCGGGCGGACTCCTCGAAGACCCGGATGAACTCGCGGCCGATAATCTTCCTCTTCCGTTCCGGATCGGTCACTCCGGACAGCGCGGCGGCAAACCGGTCGGCCGCCTTGATATGGACCAGATCCACACCGGTGGTCGCGACGAAATCGCGTTCGACCTGTTCCGCCTCGCCGGCCCGCAGCAAACCATGATCGACGAAGACGCAGGTGAGCGCGTCTCCCACCGCCCGGTGCACGAGCGCGGCAGCGACCGCGGAGTCCACCCCGCCGGACAGGCCGCAGATCAACCGTCCGGTCCCGACCTGGGCCCGGACGGCCGCGACAGCCTCGTCAACAATGTTGATCATTGTCCAGGTGGGCCGGCAGCCCGCGCCCACGAACAGGAAGTGCCGCAGCACGTCCATGCCTCGCTCGCTGTGGACCACCTCCGGGTGGAACTGCACGCCGTAGAGACGACGCGCGGGGTCCTCAAAGGCGGCGACCGGGGCCGACGGTGTGGAAGCCGTCACCCGGAAGCCGGGCGGCGCGGCGGTCACCGAGTCGCCATGCGACATCCAGACCTGCTGGACAACGGGCAGACCGTCGAAGAGAACCCCGGGACCCGACACCGACAGACGAGTTGCTCCGTACTCGGCGGTTCCCGTGCGCGCGACGGCGCCGTCAAGCGCCTGAGCCATGACCTGATGGCCATAGCAGATACCGAGAATAGGCACTCCGGTAGCGAACAACGCAGGATCCACCCGGGGCGCGCCAGGCGAGTAGACGGACTTCGGGCCGCCAGAAAGGATCAGTGCGGACGGACGCCGGGCGAGGATCTCGTCCACCGACATATCCCACGGGACGATCTCCGAATACACATGACATTCGCGTATGCGTCGGGCGATCAGTTGAGCATACTGGGCACCGAAATCGATCACCAGCACGGTGTCATAGCCCGGATGCCCCACCGCGGACGGGCCGGTGGGGCCGTCCGCCGGGGACCGCGGAACATCCCGAACCGCGCCGGTATCCGTCGGCTCCGCACCGCGACCAGCACTGCTACGCTGAAACTCACTCACCCCGCAAGCCTACGGACACGGCGACCCCACCGGTCCGCCCAGGCGCCCAACCATCTCCCACGGCCTTCACCGGAACAGACGAAGCACGCCGGACGCCGCCACGAAGGCGGTAAGGGCTCATGTCGGAGATGTCTAGGATGCTGAGTTTGCGTCTTCAGCCCGGTTCGCTCACCCCGACAAGCGCTTCGATCATTCAGTGACGCCCGATGTCGGGCTTCCCCGGCCTTCCCCGGCGGTTACGGTAGTGGTGACTCCGCGCGCAGTAGCGACAACTGACGTGCAGCCACCAAGGCGCTTACGGTGGGCGCCTTTCGGATGCCGACTTCGTACCGCTATGGTGCCTGACAAGGGACATCCGGGCCCGATACCGAGCCATCCTGGTACGACCTGTTCCGGGAGGCTGGCGGAGAGGTTGCGAAGGTACGTGCGCAGACAACCGATGGCCAGCAGCACGGGCATCGCCGCAGACTCGGAGCCGACAGTGGCGCCGGGTTCGCCCGTGGACGCCGAAGACGGCGGGCAGCGCGATGGTCGATTCGCCGCGCCACCGAACCCAGCCGGGTCGGGACTGGCGCGCCTTCACCGCGCCGCCGCCAACCCCACCAACTGGCGGGTACGCACCAAGCTGATCGCGATTCTGGCCGTGCCTGTCATCGCGATCCTCGCCTACTCGTCCATCGAGGCGGGTACGGTGCTGACGAGCACGCGGGACGTCAACCGGATGTCCGACCTGACCGAGATCAGCCGCTCGGTGTCCGGGCTGGTCCACGCCCTGCAGGCCGAGCGCACCTACAGCACCGGATTCATCGCCAGCGGTCCCGTCGGCGCCCGGGACGGGAGCACGATTCCCACCCGCCGGGCGGCGGTCGATGAAGCTTACAAGGCGTACAAGTCAGCTGCCAGCGAGCGGCGAGGATCCTTCGGCAGCGAGGTACGCCGCGCCCTCGACGACATCAGCAGCCGGATGGACACGCTGCCCGCCAAGCGGCAGACGATCGAAAGGCTGATCGACAGGAAGGCGGTCGAGACCGCCTTTCAGCCGATCATCAACTCGCTGATCAACCTGATCCGGCTGATCCCGCAGGGAAATGACGACCAGGAGCTCAACGCCGGGGTCAACACGGCCTACTTCTTGATGTCCGGGACGGAGCTTCTCGCCGAGGAGCAGGCACTTATCCACGGCCTGCTCACCCGCAACGGGAACCATGTCCTCACGGCAGACGACTATCGCGAGTTCCTGTCGGCCGAGACCCAGCGGGGCCGCCAGCGCAACGATCTCGAGAACGTCGCTCTACCGGACCAGCTCGCGGTCTACGAACCGACGATCGACACCGAGACCAACGGGGACATCCGCAACACCCAGAATTATGTCGAAGAAATTCTGAATGCGCCCATCGGTCAGCCGCTGACCGCGCTGGAAGCCGAGAAATGGGACCAGGCGACCCAGCAGACCATCGACACCGGTACGGAGGCCGTCGATAAGCTCTTGGGCCTCGTCGACGCCCGCATAGGCACCCTGCGGGGCAACATCCAGCGCCACGCGCTGCTGTCCGGTCTACTGATCGTGCTCATCCTGGCCCTCGCCCTGCTTGCCGCACTGGTCGTCGCGCGCTCGTTGGTCCGCCCCCTGCTGGCGCTGCGGACCGCCGCGCTGGACATCGCCGATCACCGGCTTCCCGAGGCCGTCCGTCGGTTGCGCGATTCCACCGAGCTGGACATCGACGACTCGATCGAACCGGTCGGTATCGACACTGACGAGGAGATCGGCGAAGTCGCGCGGGCTTTCGACGAGGTTCACCGGGAGGCGATCCGGCTGGCCTCCGAACAGGCGTCGCTGCGGAACAACGTCAACGCGATGTTCGTGAACCTCTCCCGGCGCAGTCAGGGACTGGTCGAACGGCAGCTGCGTCTCATCGACGAGCTGGAGAACCGCGAGCAGGATCCGGACCAGTTGTCCAACCTGTTCAAGCTGGATCACCTCGCCACCCGTATGCGGCGGAACAACGAAAGCCTGCTCGTCCTCGCCGGCACGGACACCGCTCGGCGCTGGACACACCCCGTCCCGCTGAACGAGGTCGTACTGGCGGCCATCTCCGAGGTGGAGCAGTACACCAGGGTCAAGCAGACGTCGGCCGCCGCGGTGTCCATCGCCGGCAACGGTGTCAGCGACGTCGTCCACCTGGTCGCCGAGCTCCTCGAGAACGCCACCTCGTACTCGCCGCCGGCCACCAGCGTCCTCGTCACCAGCCGCTCGCTCGGTCCGGGGGCCGGGGCGATGATCGAGATCGAGGACCAGGGCATCGGCATGCCGGCCAAGGAACTCGAACGGGTCAACGACCGACTGGCGAACCCGCCGGTGGTCGACGTGTCGGTGTCACGGACCATGGGCCTGTTCGCGGTCGGTCGGCTGGCCAGCCGCCACGGCATCCACGTCCAGCTGCGCGAATCCGCCTCCGGAGGTATCACCGCTGTCGTCCGGCTGCCCGCCAAGCTGGTGACCGGAGACGGCGGGGCCGGCACGGGACCGGGCCGGCCCACCGCGCCGACGCTAGGAACCCGCGCCGGCGACGCGCCGGCCATCCCCGGTTCCCCGACCGGACCGCGTGCACCGGAGCGGCCGGAGCGCACCGGCTCGGGAACTCCCGAACCGGTGGGCGGCAGAGTCGCGCCGACGAACGGCACCGGGGCCAACGGGCACCGGACCGCAGGTGAACCCGCCGGACCGGAAAGCCTTTTCGACGACTCCAGTGGGCCCCGGCGGTTCCCCAGCACCGGGTCGTTCCCGCTCACCGGGCCGCTGGCCGCCGCTCAGCTCGGGTCCGACCGAACGGGTTCGCTGCCCACCGCGGATAATCGCGACTTCGGGCCGGACGACTTCACCCCCGGCCTCGACAGCGGCACCGAGCGCGACAGCGAGGCGGATGGCACCAGCGCCGCTCCGCCGACCCTGCCGCACGATCTACTCGGGCGGGGAGGAAACGACGGGGACTACCCGGTCCCGGGAACCCGGGACCGGCCCGGCCCCGGTGGGCAGGACGGTCCCCGTGACCCACGGGAGCTCGACGACCGGGAACTCAACGACCGGGAACTCGACCTCGATGTCCTTCGCGGCCGCGGCGGCACCGCTCCCGGTGGCCGGCTCGACCCGGCCACCGACGCCGAACCGCCCCCCGACGTCGTACCGGACACCCAGACCATCGACCGGCGCGGATTCGGACGACGGGACGATCTGGTCACGGACGAGACGAGACCGGTGTCGTTCGGGGACAACCGCTGGGGGACCAAACCACGTCCCGGCGGCACCACCGGGCCCGGTCGGACCGAGCAGCCCGACACCGCCCGCCCCGGCACCGCCCGGCCAGACCCGGCCAGACCCGGCCAGACCCGGCCCGAGGCCGGTGAGCGGGCCCCGTCGGCCGAGGAGCCGACCCCCGGGGCCGGCAGTGTGTTCGCCCGCTCCGAGAACCGGCCCGTTCCGCAGGAACGATCGGAGCCCATGGAGTCCACCGGTCCCCGCGACCGGCCGGCGTCGGCGCTCGGGTCCCGGCGGTTCCGCGATACCGGGGCGACGGAGGCGATCTCCGGCGAGGACACCGGCGAACAGACCACGGCGGACCGGGACACCGACGACATCGAGACGTCGCCGATCTTCGATTCCGTGTCGGCGTGGTTCCAGCGATGTTCGCCGTCCGGTCGGGCGCCCGCCCAGCATTCGACGGCGGCCGCGGCGGCCCACCCCACCGGGCCGGATGCCGGTACGGCGGCGCCACCGGCCCGTTCCCCGGTCCGTCCGGGGCTCGGTGGGGCCTTCGGGCAACGCGGCCCGGCCCGCTCCGGAGTCGATCCGCTCACGGGTACCCGGACACCGGCGCGGGAGGAGCCCGCGGCGGACGCGCCGTCGGCGGCTCCGCCCGTCCCGG
Source organism: Frankia sp. CgJB1 (assembly GCF_977947065.1). Taxonomy (NCBI): domain Bacteria; kingdom Bacillati; phylum Actinomycetota; class Actinomycetes; order Frankiales; family Frankiaceae; genus Frankia; species Frankia sp. CgJB1. The sequence goes on along the minus strand of NZ_CDWTNB010000037.1, from coordinate 1,870 downwards.
CCTTCGCGGCCCTGCATCAGACGGCCCTGCACCATCAGACGCCAGCACAGTACCAGCCAACGCCCCAGCAGACCCCGTCCCGGGAGAACTGGACATCTCCCGGGGACGCCGGCTGGCAGGCGGCCGAGTTGTTGCGTCAACCGAGCACAGGCGGCGTGACGCGGTCGGGCCTACCGGTGCGAGTTCCCATGACCCATCTCGTGCCCGGCAGCGCCGAACCCGCGCCCCGCCGGCGTCCCGCCGACACCTCGGCCAGATCTCCTGAGGCTGTAAGAGGCCGGCTTGCCAGCTTTTACCAGGGCGTACGGCAGGGACGTGATGTCGGAGTCGACACCGCGAGGAATCCTCGACGTGACGCGCAGGAGGAACGGTGACACCCGTGAGTTCTGAAGCCCAGAACCTCAACTGGTTGATCAACAATTTTGTCGATCGAGTCCCGGGTGTCGCCCACACCGTCGTGGTGTCCGCAGACGGCCTGCTACTCGCCGTCTCCGACGGCTTCCCCCGGGATCGCGCCGACCAGCTCGCCGCAGTGGCCTCGGGACTGGTGAGCCTGACCCAGGGCGCCGCCCGCGTCTTCGAGGCGGGCGGCGTCACCCAGACGGTCGTGGAGATGGAGCACGGCTTTCTCTTCATCATGGCAATCAGTGACGGCGCGAGCATGGCAGTGCTCGCGGCACCATCCTGCGACATCGGTCTGGTCGGCTATGAGATGGCCCTGCTGGTCAGCCGGGCGAAGGACGTCCTGACCCCGGCGTTGCGCGCCGAGCTGCAGGGAACCCTTCCGCGGTGACCGGACGGCAACACAGGGAGTCAGGGTGAGTATCGATCCCGAGGGCACGCCCGGGCCGGTCGTCCGTCCGTATGCGATGACCGGTGGGCGCACTCGGTCGCGCTATGAACTCGCCATCGAGGCACTCGTCTTCACGACGCCTCTCGGCGAGGAACGAGCGATCGGCCTCAACCTGGAGCAACAGACCATCGCCGCCATGTGCCGGCAGGTGCGATCCATCGCGGAGATCGCCGCTGGCCTCCGGGTGCCCCTCGGGGTGGCCCGCGTGCTGGTAGGCGACATGGCGGACGAAGGCTTCGTCCGCGTCCACCAGCAGCCTGACCGCGACGAGGCACCGGATCTCGCGTTGCTCGAAAGGGTTCTCAGTGGCCTTCGAAAGCTCTGACAACAGGCGGGTCAACTCCGCCGTCGCCACGACCTCGGTTAAGATCGTAGTAGCGGGCGGGTTCGGCGCCGGAAAAACCACATTCGTGGGTTCGGTGTCCGAGATCGTCCCGCTGCGCACCGAGGCCGTCATGACCGAGGCGGGAGCCCACATCGACGACCTCACCCACCTGATGGACAAGACCACCACCACGGTCGCCATGGACTTCGGCCGAGTCTCGCTGGACGAGGATCTGATCCTGTACTTGTTCGGCACCCCCGGGCAGTACCGCTTCTGGTTCATGTGGGACGACATCGTGCGGGGAGCCATCGGTGCGATCGTGCTCGCCGACACCCGCCGACTGGCCGACTGCTTCGCCGCGGTCGACTACTTCGAGCAGCGGCAGTTGCCCTTCGTGATTGGCGTCAACTGCTTCGACGGGATTCTGCGGCACTCGATCGAGGACGTCCGGGAAGCACTGCAGATCAGCCCGGCCGTTCCCGTCATCACCTGCGACGCCCGCAACCGCGACTCCACCAAGAGCGCACTGATCGCGGTGGTCGAGCACACGATGTCGCGGGCAACCGCACGGACCTGAGGTGATCCCGCCCGGGGCGGCCGGTGCCAGTCGCCCCGGGCAAACGAGCCGACCCGAGCTCAGACGGGCGAGGGAACTTTGCGGAGTTCGGCCTCCAGCGGGACCTTGGTGTCCG